>NZ_CP084912.1 GCF_020535245.1 Asticcacaulis sp. AND118
TCCCAGGCCGAGCCCATATAGTAGACGAACGGCTTGCCCGGCGTGACGCGGACGAGGATCAGATAGTTGTCGGCGTCTTCGGCAAAGCCTTCGACCGTGGTCGGATCGACGGCGACGGTGATGGCGATATGACCGTGGTCCTGCACGTCCGGTTCCCAGAAGCTGAGCCGGCCGGCCCTGGCGTCCTTCATCACGACGCCGGAACCGGCGTCGGTCTTGCGCTTGTTGATGCCGATGCCGACGATCAGCGGGTCTTTGGTGTCCGATTGCAGCGTCGAGGTCATGCGGGTGAAGTTGGACCCGAGCGGCAGGGAGAAGGTCCGCGTCTCCCATACCTTGCGCGTCACATCCACGGGCCACGGGCGGTAGTCGACGGTGAATTTCGCCTCGTCCGCGCCGGTCTTGTCGATCTTGTAGGTCGAGAAGTTGCGCGAGGTCCACAGCTTGTTGTCGAACCAGATGCCGAGGCCGCCCGCGCCGCGTCCGCGCCCGACGTCGTAATAGTCGAGGCCTTCGCCGCGGTCGGTGTGGTAGTTGGGGAATTTCAACTGGCGGTCCATATAGGGGTAGCGCACGCGTTTGGCCCACACGTCGATGCCGGAACCCGAAGGGGCTTCGCGCGCCTGCAGGGCCGGGCCGTAGATGCGATGCGCGACGCGATCGTTCTCCCATAGCAGATCATCGAAGCGGTCGGGCGCGAAGCGGGCCACGGCGCGCGGCGTCTGATCTTGCGGCGGCGTCAGGCGCTCGACGGCCGCCCGGCGTTTCAGCGTCGCCGGATCGTAGGCGAGCGCGCGGGTGGCGCGCATTTCCTGCTCGCGCCGGGCCTTTTCGGCTTCGCCCACCACGGTGGCGGGCGGCGGCGGGGTCGGCGTCGTCGCTGCGATGGTTGCCTCATCGTGACGCGGCAATAGCGCTTCGGGCAGGGTCTGGACCGGACCGTTGAGGTCCATCACCTCGATCCCGGCCAGCAGATAGGCACCGGTGGCGTAGGGACCGGTCTCATCGGCCTTGGTCGGCACCGGGCGGTCGCCGGTCTTTTGCGCCGCGCCGATCAGACCGTTGGGCAGGATGTGACGGTTGAGCGCCGCCCAGCCCCTGGTCACGGCGGGCTGATAGGTAGCGCGGTCGAGCAGGCCGTGATTGATGCCCCAGGCCAGTGCATAGACGAAGAAGGCCGAGCCGGAAGTTTCGGCTTCGGGGAAGCCCTTCGGGTCGTTGAGGTCGCTGCGCCACAGGCCATCGGTCTGTTGCAGTTCGACGATGCGGCTCGACATCTTCCTGAAGATGTCGACATAGAAGTCGCGGCCTTCGAAATCGGCGGGCATGACTTCGAGCACGCGCGCCAGACCGCCCATGACCCAGCCATTGCCGCGCGCCCAATAGATCGGCCGGCCGCCCGTGCCGAGGTGATTTGGGTCCTTGAAGCGTTCGTCGCGCAGGAAGAGCCGGTCCTGTTCGACCCACAGACGACCGGCGGTGCGCCGCCATTCCTTGTCCATGGCCTTGATATATTTCGGATCGCCGGTCAGGGCCGACTGACGCGCCAGCACCGGCGGGGCCATGAACAGGGCGTCGCACCACCACCAGATGAGGGACGGGGTTTCCTGCGAGCGGTTGAGGTGAGGCACCATGAAGTCGAGCCGCTGCGACAGCGGCATCAGCGTGCCCTGCTGACCGCGGCGGGCATAGAGTTCCTGATAGAGGTCGCCGATGGCCACGTCGTCGGCATTGAGCAGGGTGCGTTCCGAACGCGCGCCGCGCAAAGAGTAGTTATAGTGCTCGGCGACGGCGGTGAGGAAGCGCAGCGTCTCCTTGTTCTCGGTGACGCGCGTCAGGCGCGCCGCGCCGACATAGAAGGTGGCGGCGACCCAGTTGGACGAGGCTTCGGTGAGGTTCGACCCGGTGGCCATCTGGAGCGGACGGCGGCTCATATCGGCAACCTGCGACAGGGCGACATAGTCGAGCACGGGCAGGACGGCTTCGCGCGCAGGCAGCTTTTCCGGGGTAAAATTCGTGTTCGGACGCGCCGGCGGGGTGAGCCAGACGGCTTCGATCCCGGCAACGGGCTGGGGGGCCGTCGTGACAGGCTTTTGGGCAAAAGCGGGAAGGGGCGAGGCCATAAGGCTGGCCCCCACGACACTGGAAATGACGAGCGACAGGGCGGTCTTTCGGATAACGGCGCGCAAGGTGCGACCAGAGGCGAAGGAGAGCAGAGTCTGGCGCAGGGTCATGGATCTGTGTCCTGTGGGCATGAATTAAAAACAGGGTTTTGCCGGAAAGTTCACCTGAAAAGATGTCCGGCCCTGCGGAACAGGGCCGGACTCAAGGCGTGGCAAAAAAAAAGACGCTTTTACTGATAGAGGGGTTTAGAAGGTGGTGATGATACCGAAGTAGTAACGGCGACCATAGTACAGGGTATCGAAGACGTAGGGCACACCGCCGCCGACATCACGGAACTCCGTCGGGGCGTAGCGTGTGATGGTGTCGTCGAGCAGGTTCTTGCCTTCGGCAAACAGTTCAAGCTTCTTGTTGACCTTGTAAGACATGCGCGCGTCGAGTGATTTTGAACCGTTCTTGTAGATAGGTGTAACGGTTTTAAAGTAGCTCGTTGCTCCGCCGTAAGGCTCCAGATTGATCCCGATCGCTTGCTGGGTCGCTTGAGTGGGGACGCGATTGGTGCCTTCACTGGCGTCCATGCGGTCATAATAAAAGTCGCGTTTCTGATAGGCGACACGGGCGTTGAGGCGACCGTCGTCATACCAGAGATTGACGTTATAGTAGTAATTGGACTGCTTCGCGGGTGGTAGCTTTTTGCCAGTGAGAGGATCGAAGTCGTTATTAGCCAGATTTGACTCCGTATTGGAGTAGTTGAAGCCCCCTCCCGTGTATTTGAAATACCAAGGCAGGAAGGTGAAGGCGGTACGCGCCGAGACCTCAAAGCCGGTCTGCTTCAGGCCGCCGACCCCATCCTCATAGGTGTCGGCGATATATTTGGTCCCCTCAAGCTCGTACTCCGGCAAGGTGATGGTGTCCGGGCGGTCCGTTTTTACATCGATGGCGTAGGTCGCCACAGACACCTGGGTGTCCTTATTGGGATACCATTCCAGCGACAGGTTGGAGGTGGTGGCTTCATAACCCTTCAGTTCCGGATTGCCGATGCGGCCCGAACAACGGGTGGCGGTTGACGCCGTGGGGTCCTCGGTATCCGGGTCGCCGTCATCGAAATAGCCGGGATTGTTATTATAGAAATCGAGCAGGGCCTGATCGAGTTTATAGCAATTGGCTGCGCTGGTTCCGGTAAGTTGCGTCATGCTGGGGCGTGCACGTTGCTTGGCGATTGAATAGCGCACGACCACTTGATCTTCCACGGGCCAGACGGCGAGGTTGAAGCTCGGCAGGAAGTCTTCCGATTCCCGGTCGACCTGACTGACGCGTCTCGACACGAAGACGTCGGTATAGGGGGCCGGATTACTGGCCGACACCTTCGTAGCGTCGAGTGTGCGGTTATAGAAGTTGACCGATGGAGCGGCATGAACCTCGATCTTTTGATATCGGAAGCCGAGGTTACCCATGACGTCCATGCCAAACAGGCGGGTTTCAAAATCCCCCATCAGATAGGCTGAGGTCGTAGCTTCTTCGGTTGAATAGCTGGGGCGCGTGTAGGTCTTTCCGTCCGAAGCGATACATTCGTAGAGGCAGTCCAGAGTGTGGTGGCTGAGGTCTGCGTACTGGCCGAGCGTGCCAAAGAAGCTATCGAAATCGAACGCCGTCCAGGAGTTGATCAAATTACCGCGGTCAGGCATTCCGTCGAAATAGTTGGCCCCCGGCATCTTGATTATGCTGTTTTCTAAGATCTCCCGATACTGTGCCGGAGTGAGCATGTGCTCCTTTTCCAGACGATCCTGACTGGTCGGGCTGGTCACCAGGGTGCGAGAGCCGTACTGACAGGCGCCGCCGCTGACGCTGGGGTCGCACAGACGGATATAGTCGAGGCTGCGCGCCCGTGAGAGGGTAACGCCCGGTGCGATATTAAAGCCGCCTTCCCGCCACGTCTCGTTTTCCCGCGCCGTGTGCGAGAAACCGAACTTGACCGTTTTCAATGGGCCGAACGACTCAAAGAAACGGGTTACGTCGAGTTGAACGTTCAACTCGTTATTCTTGTCGGCTTGCGGTGTATATTCCAAACGCGCCGTCGTCGTCGGGTTCTGGAAAACACCCGGACGCGGCGTCGCCCCAGCATTGTCCGCAGCAGTAGGGAAAAAGGCTGCGGGACTGCTCAGATCGACATTCGGAACCTCGAACGTCCACAGACCGTTTTCGGGGATCATGTAGAAACGAGCAGAAGGGATGGAAGCGATGATCTTGAAGGCATCATCTTCGCGCTCGCCCTTGGCGAAACCATACTGGATGCGGCCTTTTGCCAGCCATTGACCCTGTTTGTAGTCGAGACCGACTTGAGTGTAATGCTGTTCATTGGTCCGCTGGATGTCGCGGATTTGGCTGTCATAGTTCAGCGTGGTGACGCCATTCCCTCGGATCAGGTCATACTGCGTGATGTAGTGGTTTTTGTTGACCACGACATTACGCATGTTGGTGCTCAATGCACCTGCCGTTGACGTTGTGCCGGATGGAGCTATGATTTGCAGGTTATAGGCCTGAAAATCCTGCTCGCGGATATTGGGGTTGTAGGAGATGAAGCCCGTCAGATTGTCGTTGAAGCGGTAATCAGCGCGCAACTGGAACGAAGTGCGGGTGTCGCGGCGGTTTTCGCGACGCATGCGCGGCAGGGACGGGGCGTAGTCTTCCCACTGGGCGTAGCAGTTGAGTCGGCTGTTGATGCCCGTCGTCGGCAGGGCGGCACATCCGGCCTTGGTCGTGATCGCCGCGGCAATGGGGTCGTAAGGTGTGGTGAAGGTTTTTTCCGGCGAATTGTCATGATCGCCGAACGGCTGATAGCCGACCTGCTTGTCCGACACGCTGTTGAAGTCGGTCGAGGTGCGCGCGTCGTCATAGGTGAAGTTGAACAGGATACCCAGACGGTTATCGAGGAATTTGCGCGTCAGGATCAGGTTGGCGCGCGGCGACCAGTTACCGTCCAGCGTATTGCGCTGATATTGCAGGTTGAACTTGTACAGCGGCTTGGCGAAGTCCAGACCGCCGCGCTGTTCGATCTTCACCGTGCCGCCGACGCCGCCGGGTCGCATGTCGGCGGTCTGGCCCTTGATGACGTCCACGCTCTTGATCAGGTCGGAGGACATGTCGTTTAGAGCGGTGACTGAACGGCCATTCTGCGAATCGGTCGGCAGAACGGACATGCCGTCCACTTCAATACGGATCAGATCGGCATCTTGACCGCGTATAGTAAAGCCCGCTTGGTCGCCAGCGTCGCTGATATTGGGAGCCACGCCGGCGATACGGGCAATGGCTTCGCCGACATTCTTGTCCGGGAAGTTGCCGACGTCGTCGGCGACGATGGAATCCTGTGCTGTGGCGGCACGCTTCTTACGGTTGATGGCCGACTGTTCGGCCCGTCGGGCCCCGACAACGACGACTTCCTGAACGTCATCCGCACCGGCGGTCGGCTGAGCCGGCGCGGTTTGGGCCATCGATCCGCTGGCGGCGGTCAGCGCGACCAGGGAGGCGCTGAGCATGAGTATGGTGCTGCTTCTGAGTTTCATGGTTTTAATCCCTTCCCATTTGTGTGTCCCCGGATTGGCTTCCGGGTGGTGTTGATTGACGATGATGCGGCCGCTACCGGTGTCATTTCGGGTGCTTTTTCGCCCAGTCGGCATAGGCGTCCAGGGCCTTTTTCGGACCGGCGCCGTACCAGGAGTAACCGTTGCGGCGGCCCTTGGAGATGTTGTTCACATCGTCCTGGATCGACTTGTCCCAGTCGCCGAAGATCGGTTTGCCGGTCGTGATGTCGTAGTTGCGCGACCAGATCGGCCCCGCGCCCGGCTTGTCGATCAGCTTGCGGCCTTCGTCCTTGCTGACCTCGGTAAAGGCCTTGTCGTAGATGGCATGGGCTTTGAGCCACGCCACCCCGGCATGAACGGCGGCACGGATTTCCGGGGTCGGTTTCGGTTGGCGCATCAGGAACAGAAGCACGTCGGTGCTCTCGGCGCTGGCCAGTGAACGCATTTCGTAGTTGCGCGCCGAGATGGGCGTCAGGGTCAGGGCGTCGACCTGCTGCGGCCATATGGTCTTCTTACCGTCGACCACGATTTGCGCGTCGAGGATCGGACGGATGGCGCGGGCGCTGGCGGCTCCGGCCTTCTGACGCAGATCGGCCGGCACGAAGGCGAAGCCTTCCTTGCCTTCGGCGATGTCTTCGAGGATCAGGGCGGCCTGCGCCACCGCATCGTCATTGAAGGTGATGCCGTCGTGGAAGCCGCCTTCGAGCGGATAGTTCTGAGGCCAGCCGCCATTCGGGTACTGGGCCATCAGCAGATAGTGGATGCCCTTGATAATGCTGGCGCGATAGGCGTCGCCGTCCTTGCCGGGCTGTTGCGCCTGAACGCGGCCAAGGAAGCGCATTTCGGTCCAGGTCGCGCCATTGTCCAGCGTGCCGACAAAGGTCCAGAAACGGTCGTGCGGGGCGTCGAAGCTGCCGGTATTCAGCTCCATCGTCTCGGCATTGTTGGCGTACCGCTGACCGCGCAGGCGTGGCGGCTTGGTGCGGTCCTGATTCTTGCTCCAGCCGCCCGACGGGGTCTGAAAGCTGACGATGGTGTCGGCCATAGCGCGCGCTTCGGGCGTCGCGTACCACGCGGCGTCCTTGTTGAGGACCATCTTGCCCCTGCCGGCAGTAGGCGGGGGTGGCGGGATTTCGCCGGGCTGAAGCTCGGCAGCCAGCGTAGCGCGGTCGAAGGCCATCTGCTTTTGCGAGCGGGCGATATAATCGGCCCACGCCGCGCGCTGATTGGCCGGAAGTTCGCCAAGACGCGCCGCGCTCACTTCGGGCGCGGGCGTGTTCGTGCCGATCACCGCGGCCCCCGCCATATTGGGGATGGCGGCAAACGACACGGCAAGGCTCATCGCGTAGATCGGGGCAGAAATCAGACCCACCCACCTGGCAGAAGGCATTTTCGTCCCTTTTATTGGAATGTATTTTTTAAAATAGATACTCGATGCCTTTGGGGGTGTAAACGAAAATGCTCAATTTCGACATATTTTTTGAAATTCTTTTCATTTGCGAAATATTGCAGTGCCGAAGCTTAAATTAGTGAAAAAACGTGTGGTTTTTAGGTCGAGATTTGATCGTTCATGCGTGTTGTTGCAAAAAATACAGCTATCTGCGCGGTTGTCAGTGTGACACGGCGGGACTATGAAGAGGGAATTGTTTCACCGCAGATGCGTTCGCCGCACTGAAAAGGGCGTGCATCGGACGCGCAAATGCCAAAACGGTGAAACGAGACTGCATATAATGACACTAATGACCTGACATCGCTGTCAGGCGCTCAGGGCCGGAAACGGAGGGTGTGTGCGCCGTCCGTATTCGCACACAGACAAAGGAAGGCTCCCCGTCATGCGCCCGATTTCGCTCCCCCGCCGCCATCTTTTGCTGACCGCCGCTGCATCGGCGGCGGCCCTGACCGTGCCAGCATTGGCCGCCACATCTTCCCCCATAGACCGCAAGGCGTTGGTCACGCGGCACAATCCGGTACTGACGCAGGTCGATCCCCACGCGCCGTTGATGCTGGGCAACGGCAGTATCGGGTTCACGGCAGACATTACCGGCCTTCAGACCTTCACCGAGCCCTATTCGAAGATCGCGCCATTGCTGACCGAGGCGCAGTGGGCGTGGCACGCCTTCCCCAATCCGCAGACCTATACGGTGCGCGACACGCAGATCGAGATCGACGTGCGCGGACATAAGCGCCGCTATGGCTACATCAAGGATTGGACCGACGCTGCCAAAAACCCGGCCGTGGCGTGGATACGCGAAAACCCGCACCGTTTCTCGCTGGGTCGCCTGTCTCTGGATCTGCGCGCCAGGGACGGTTCGCCGGCGCGTTTCGCGGATATAAAAGACACCAGACAGACGCTCGACCTGTGGACGGGGACGCTGACCAGCCGCTTTGTCTATGACGGTGAGGCGGTGACAGTCGTCACCCGCGTCCTGCCGGACTGCGATGCGATCATGGCCGAGGTCACCTCTGCGCTGGTGGCGCAGGGCCGTCTGGCCGTCGTCGTGCGTTTCCCCGGCGTGTCGAGAACGCTCAATCCCGATCCGTCTGACTGGAATAATCCGGACGCCCACACCACGACCGAAATATCGCGCAAGGCGGGCGAGGTGCGCCTGAAGCGTCAGATCGACGCCACGACCTGTCATGTGGCCATCGGTGCGCCGGGCGCGACGATCGAAAAGACCGAAGCGCATTCTTATAAGGTTAGCACCAGAGCAAAGACCCTGACCGTTATGGCGCAGTTCTCGGCTGAGCGCGGTGCGACCCTGCCAACGCCTGCGGCGGCGAAGGCCGCCACGGCCAAACACTGGAACGATTACTGGTCGAACGGCGGCATGGTCGATTTCGCCGGCTCTACGGATCCGCGCGCCCCTGAACTGGAACGTCGGGTCATTCTGTCGCAATATCTGATGGCGGTGAATGCCGCCGGCGTTTTCCCGCCGCAGGAAGAGGGTCTTTTCTCCAATAGCTGGAACGGCAAGTCGCACCTTGAGATGCACCCGTGGCACTCAGCGCACTTCGCCCTGTGGGGCCGTCCGCACCTGCTGGAAAAGAGCCTTGGCTGGTATGTCGGCTTCCTGCCCAAGGCGCGTGCGCGCGCCACCGAACAGGGGCTGAAGGGGGCGTGGTGGCCCAAGATGATCGGACCGGACGGGGTGGACAGTCCGTCCAAGGTGTCGCCCTTCATCATGTGGCAGCAGCCGCATCCGATCTATATGAGCGAACTGCTCTATCGCGCAGGCGATAGTGCGCGTGTGCTCAAGACCTATGGCGAACTGGTCGAGGCCAGCGCCGAACTGCTGGCCTCCTTCCCCTATCTCGACGAGCAAAGCGGCAAGTACCGCCTCGGCCCGCCGATCATCCCGGTGCAGGAGAATTTCGATCCCCTGACCACCTTCGATCCGGCCTTCGAGGTCGCCTATTATCGCTGGGGCATCGAGACGGCGCAGGCGTGGCGCGAGCGGGCGGGCAAGGGCCGTCGCGCCGACTGGGACGCAGTGCTGGCCAAATGGCCCGACCTGCCGCAGAAGGATGGGTTGTATCTGCCCGTCCGGTCCGAGCCGGGCTTCTGGGACAAGGCGGCGGGCGCGTGCAAATCGAACGCGCTGGAAGAAACCTGCCAGAACCGCGACCACATGTCCTTCCTCATGCCGCTGGGCTGGCTGCCGGGCAATGAGGTCGACACGCCGACCATGCGCCGCACGCTGGATCGCATGAAGCGCGACTGGGACCTGCGTCAGACCTGGGGCTGGGACTATGCCATGATCGCCATGACCGCCGCTCGGCTGAACGCGCCGGAGGAGGCCATCGACTGGCTGTTCTTCGATGCGAAAAACAACAAGTATGGAAAGAGCGGCATGACGCCGCGCGTGCACCTTGACGCGCACGCCCAGGCCTTCGTGCCGACGGCCACGGGAGCCGGGGCGCAGGCCGATGCCGGGCCGGACGGGACGGGATATCAGCGTGCGGCGGAAACCTACTTCCCCTCGAACGGCAGTCTGCTGCTGGCCGTGGCGCTGATGGCGGGCGGCTGGGACGGGCAGGGCGGTCACGCCCCCGGCTTCCCCAAGACGGGCTGGACCGTGAAGGTCGAAGGCATCCGGCCTTCGCTTTAAATATATAGATAAAAGGAAACGCTCATGAATCGTCGCGTCGGTGAAAGCCGCGATCTATTCCGGCGTGGAACGTCAAAAACGCCTGATCGTCGGGATTTGCACGTTTTGGCGTGCGATGCTGCGTCAAATGTGGCGAACCTGCCGGGCTGAGTACCTTCGGGAGGAGCCGACGGCTCAAATCCTCCGATCTCTGAACACATTTGCCCGTCTTTCGCTGTGCGGAAGACGGGTTTTTCGCGCCGGTAGTCTTTGGTTGGTGGGGCGGGTCTTTTCGCTGAGGTCCGGTTGTATAAATATTGCAATATTGAAATGCAATGCGGCAAATGTGTTTCAAAGTAGAAATAAATATATGTGTTCAAATCATATCAGTATTGAAACAAATATACACTATTGTATTAAATAAATAATGTGACATATTGATCACTAATCTGCATTCAATTATATTATCTGCCATTTGCTGAACAATTTTGCTTCGATCCGCCTTGACCGTTTCAACTTCGATCAATAATGATCAAAATTGTCCGACAGGATTGCGTTCAGAGACCCGCACAAAAAACAAGGGTCCTGAGCTGGGAGTGAACACAGTTTAGCGAATTCCGACTGGTGATATCGCAATGCCCGCCGCTCTGCGTGCGGCGGCTGATCGATTGCGCCTTTCCGAAGCCCGCACCGGTGCGGTTGCGCTTTTGCGCGCCGGTTTCCGGTTGCGTTCCCCCCTGCCTCCTGCGGCGCTAGTGAAATGTGATTTGGAGCGCATTCCGAAAAGTGTGCAGCGGTTTTCGGAATCAAATGCGCGGCAAAACAAAAAATTAGGGGCACGCCGCTTCGGTGGCTGAACGGAGAACCAAGATGTCAAACACACGCAACGGGGCGCTGGTCCGGTACCTGATGGCGGGAACGGGGCTGGCCATTCTGATGGCGGCGCCGGGTCTGACCGCCGCGCAGGAAGCAACGAGCAAGGCCGACGAAAAGGTCGAGGAGGTGCTGGTCGTCGGGGTGCGCAAGTCCGAGCAGTCGGCCATCAACCGTAAGAAGCGTGCGGCGACGACGCAGGATTCCATCGTCGCCGATGACGTCGCGCAGTTTCCGGACAAGAATGTCGGCGAGGCCATCTCGCGCATCGCCGGCGTGGCGCTCGACCGCAATGAAGACGGTTCTTCGGGGGGCATCAGCATCCGCGGCATGTCGTCCGCCGAAGTGCGTATCGAAGTGAACGGCATGACGACGCTGGGCGCGAGCACGGATGGCCGGACGGCCAATCTGACTGACCTGTCGTCCGATCTGATCAAGAGCGTAGATGTGGTCAAGGGCCAGACCGCCGACATGACCTCCGGCGGCATCGGTGGCACGGTGCGCATCGAACAGCGCACCGGGCTCGATTTCAAGAAGCCCTATGTCCAGTTCAATCTGCAATACCAGCACATGAGTCTGGTAGACGGATGGACACCGCGCGCCACCCTCGTCGCATCGCGCAAGTTCCTCGATGGCCGTCTGGGCGTTCTGTTCAACTACACCTACGACAAGACGACCTATGGCGGCGATATCGCCCGTACCTCCAACAGCAATCAGGGCTATATCCTGACCGCCGACCTCGACGGATCGGCGGAAAAGACCTTTACCCAGCCTTGGGACGCTGCCGCAGCGGCGGTAACAACCAAGGCGGGTTGCGCCGCGTTGTCTAACAGCACCTCGAACGGCGGCACCAACAGCCGCGCCAACTGCTACAATCAGTGGAACGACTACGTGCCGTCCCTGCCGCGCTATAGCCGCTGGCTGCGCTACGACACGCGTCAGTCATTGCAACTGCGCCTCGACTACAAGGCAACGGACAATCTCAACGTTTTCCTGAACTATAATCCCAACCTGCGGCAGATCCGCAATAACGACAACAATTTCAGCCTGACCCAGCCGTCCGTGACGCTTGTCTCGACCGGCGTCGTGCAAACGTCTATGACCAATATGACGTTCAGCGAAAACCACTTCCTGACGTCGGCGACGCTGAGCAATGCCGGCCTGACGACGCAGGCGCGCGACTTCCAGTCGGAAACCGGCACCAGCTATCTGCAAACCGGCTTCGATTATAAAAAGAACGGCTGGCTGGTGACGGGCCGCTTCGGCCATTCGGAAGCCAATTACGAGTACGAGCAAAACGTCATCTCGTACTCGATTTCGGGCATTTCCTCGATCACGTGGAAGGTCGATCCGACCAACGGCCTGTGGAATTACACATTGCCGTCCTCGCTCAATACGATGAACCCGGCGGCCTATATGCCGACGGCTTCGTCCGGCGCGCCCTATTCGGCAAACGTGCGCATCGACTATACGCCCTACGAAATCGAAACGACCGAAGATGTGGCGCAGATCGACGTCACTAAGACCTTCGAGTCGCTGGGGCCGCTCAAGAGCATCAAGTTCGGGGTTCAGGCGCGTAACTACGCCAACCAGACGTGGACCGGCGCCGGCATGGAAGTGAAGACGGGCGTTTACGTGCCGACCGCCATCATTCAGGACAATTTCCGCGTCTGCTATCCGAACTACGTCACCACGACCGCCTGCAGCTATGCGACGACGGCAGGCACCGGCACCGCCTCCCGCCGCAATGTCTATACGCTGACGCCGGATCAATACCTGTCGCTGGTGACCAATACCCTGATCGACCTGCCGGGCGGGCAGTTCATGTCCGGATATAGCGATCGCGGTTCGCTTCAGAACACTTGGGCTACGATCGACGTCAACAAAGCCTTCGGCATGATGAAGGACTGGTTCGGTCTGACCAACCATAATAATAGCTGTCTGAAGGTCTGCACGGGCTCCGACGGCAACGTCTACGAGCAGCCGGTCAGCACGGCTTCGGAAGAAACCCGTACCGCCTATCTGATGGCCAATTTCGAACAGCGCCTGTTTGGCTTCGACGTAACCGGCAATATCGGCGTCCGCTACAACAAGTGGGATGTCGACGGGACGAGCTTCATCCTGTTCAACAACTCGGTGCCGGTGTCGAACGGCAACGGGGGCTACACCTTCACCAACACCTTCCGCGCCATCGAAAAGCGCACGGTGGACCGCAGCACCGAAGACGTCCTGCCCAGCTTCAATCTGGCGGTCTGGCCGATCGAGGACAAGCTGGCGGTGCGCTATTCTCTTGCCAAGGTCGCCGCCCGTCCCGACGTCAAATATCTGGTGGCCTCAGGCGTCGTGACCTGTAACGAACTGGCCGATCAGTATGACAACTGGACCGACGCCGATGGCAACGACATCGATTCGAGCTGCTCGGGCCGGGTCGGCAACCCGGAACTGAAGGGTTATCAGGCGCGCACGACCAACCTGTCGGTCGAATGGTATCCGAACAAGGACAGCCAGCTCAGCCTGGGCTTCTTCCGCATCAACAAAAGCTCCGACCTGCCGATCTATGCGACGCTCTATGATGTCGATATGTACGGCAAGAAGTACGACATCCCGACCTATGCCGACGGGCCGGGTGCCATCACCGAAGGCTTCGAACTGGCGGCGCGGACGGCCTTCACCTTCCTGCCGTGGAAGTTCAAATATATGGGCGGCGGCTTCAACTTCGGCACGTCGGAGATCGTCAGCAACGCTACGCAGTATGATGCTCTGACCGGGCGGAGCCTGCCGGGCTTCCAGCAGTCCGACTACTATTACAATGTCAATCTGTGGTACGATGACGGCCAGCTAAGCGCGCGTGTCGCCTGGCAGGATCGTGACGAATATCGGGTGGCCAACGGCGGTCCGCGCAATGCCTATCTCCCCGACGGGACGGTCGGCGTGACCAGCACCTTCTACCCCGGCTCGCCGATCTTCCGTCAGGCGGCGGGTTATCTGGATGCCCGCGTCGCCTACAAGGTCAATAAGACCATCGAATTGTTCTGGGAAGGCAAGAACCTGACCAATCAGGTCGTGACACGCGATAATTCCGATTATCTCAGCTTCGACTCGTCGGGCTCCATCCCGATCAATCTCGACACTTCCGACAATGGCCGCCGCTTCTATTTCGGCTTCCGGGCCAAGTTCGAGTAATACAATTTACTATACCCCTGAGCAGGGGGCACCTTGCCGCCGTCCGGTTTTCCGGGCGGCGGTTTTTTCGGTTATAGCCATAGGTAGCCATGGCTACGGGAGGCAGACTAGAGCGAGATGATTTAAAGTGGAAACATCATCTCGCTCTCAGTTTTTGAGTGGTCGCGCAATTTTTCCGAAAAGTGGTGCCCACTTTATCGGATTGCGCTCTAGGGTCCGGACCCTAATAATGTTTATCGAATTCTGTCGCTCTTGGGCCAAGTCTTTGCCCAGAACACCGATAACGGCAGAGCAAACAATCGGTCGCCGAGGCTTACGGGTTGAGATCCAAGGTAAATAATAATGCCGGTCGCTTTCCAGCTTTTGCCGGGCCCCTGGGACATGAACCACCTCAGGTTTTTAAGGTCTGCCGGCGTGATCGTGGTAGAGGCCTTGATCTCAAACGCGACGAGTTCTCGTCCTGTTTCAAGTAGTATATCCACTTCGCGGCCAGCGTCGCCACGCCAATGCCAGGGCCGCCATTCGGAATCGGCGTAAGGAAGGTTTTTGATTAATTCGCTTAAGACCCAAGTTTCCACGAGGCCGCCCAACGCCGCCGCATGGGCGTCAGCGGCAAAGCTATCGGCGCCCAGGTTGCGTAGGGCGCAGGCAATCCCCGTATCCAGCATATGAATTTTGGGGTGACGGATGTCGCGGCGCACCTCCCCAGATGCCCAGGCGGCCAGGCGCTTAACCAGAGACAATCGTTCAAGGACATCGCAATATTGATCCGCCGTTTGGCGCTGGATGCCGACATTCGAGCATAGCTCCTGGATGTTCAGCTCATTTGCGGTACGTGTGGCCAATTGATCGATCGTGCGGCGCAGGGCGTCTGTTTTGCGGACTTTCAGAATATCGGCGACGTCGCGATCGACAATGCTGTCGATATAGGCGCGGTAACGGCGCTGTCGGGCACGCTCGTCGAGCGCCCGGATTTCAGGGTAACCGCCCCGCGTTATGAGGTCGATAGCCTCAGCGCGCGTGAACTTGGGTAGGTTGGGCAGGTCGGCCAGGTCGGCGGAATGTTGTGCCCAATCCAGGAGCGCGGTCGGGGCTTCACGGTAGATTTCCGCGGCCGACAAGGGGTGCAGTACGAGCGTCTGAACGCGCCCCGCGAGCGAATCCAGGACTTCGGCGCTCGAAAATACATTCGATGATCCCGTTAGAAGGACCTGGCCCCTGCGGCGATGCAGGTCAACATGGGCTTTGATTGCCATGGCGAGGCGTTTTGATCGTTGCGCCTCATCGATGATAAGAGGCGGGGCGCCTTCGGCAATGAGCGCTTCAAGGTGTCCGGCCGGATCATTTTCGAATGCGGTAAATGTCGTTTCGTGATCAAGCGTTACGAAACGGCCGCGCCCATAGAGTTCCCTCACGAGTGTGGTCTTGCCGACCTGTCGTGGACCAATGATATTCACGACGCGGGCCGACTGCAAAGCCTCTGTCAACATCGAGGTCATGTGCCGGAGGAAAAGATCGTCGTTCATCATCTCATAAGGGCTTATCGCGGCTTGCCGTTTGTATATTATGGGGCGTGCGAAATGTACATTAGGAAATGTGCGAAACTAACATTATAGATGAACCCGGGCCGCGTTTATGAATTGAGGTCTCATAGAGGGCGATACTGTCGCGGAGGGTGAAGTTGACGGCGTGTCGATGTTACGGGAGATGGCGATTTCGCTTACGAAGCGTTCGTCGGCTTTACGGCGTTGGTTAGCCTCTAACCGCCGCCTCGATCCTGGCCACGTCGATCTTCTGCATGGTCATCATGGCCTGAAAGGCGCGCTCGGCCACGTCACCGCCCTGTGCCATGGCCGTGGTCAGGACGCGCGGCGTGATCTGCCAGTTCAGGCCCCACCTGTCCTTGCACCAGCCGCACGCGCTTTCCTTACCGCCATTGCCGACGATGGCGTTCCAGTAACGGTCGGTTTCGGCCTGATCCTCGGTGGCGATCTGGAACGAGAAGGCCTCGGTCTGTCTGAAGGCGTCGCCGCCATTGAGGCCGAGGCAAGGTATGCCCACAACGGTGAATTCCACCGTCAGCACTTGCCCGGCCTTGCCGCCCGGAAAGTCGGCCGGAGCCTTGTGCACGGCGGTGACGGCCGTGTCCGGGAAGACGGTGGCGTAGAAGCGCGCGGCCTCTTCGGCGTCTTTATCGTACCACAGGCAGATGGTGTTCTTGTGCATGGTGATCCTCCCTTATTTTGGGCCGCACCTTACAGACGGGTGAGGCGAACGGCTAATTAAATTCCGATCAGGACAGGGCTTAGCGCTGCAGACTGATGCCCATAAGGCCGATCACCACCTCATTGGCCACGGCGCGAACGGTGAGGCTTTTCAGCGTCTTGTCCGGGTCGAGATCGAGGCTGAGCACGGTCGCCGCGCCCCCATCGATCTTTTCGCGGTCGGCCCGGCCCTTCCAGTCCGGGCCCGGCGTCCACACCTTACCCGTCTTGAGATCCACGCGCACCGGCGCTTCGCCGCACAGGCGGAACTGATAGTCGTCGATGAAATAGTCGCGCTCGATCGGCCACCAGTTTTCCGGATTGCGTAAGGTCAGGGTCTGCGTCGTGCCGTCGGTGTAGGTGACGACGACCTCGCCATTGGTTACGCGGCTTTGCATATGGTTGGTCGAACCCGCCATCAGCAGATAGGCGCGTCTGGCCTGACCGCTCAGCGCGACGCTGACCTCGTCCGGATAGTTGTCCCACAGCGAGGCGAAGGCGATATTGTTGCCGTCGCCCGGTGTGCGGAAGCGCAGACCGTTGACTATCACGACTTCGCCGCCCGCCTGACGTAAGCCCGCGTCATCGATATTGGCCGTGGCGTTGACATGGCCGGCCCACGCGCCGATGCCCTGCGCGGGCATGGCCAGTGACACGAAGGGCGAACGTGGAGAGCGGTACTTGCCCGGCTGGAAGATATTTGTGACCTTATCGTTGAAGGCGGCGCTGACATCCACCGGTTCGGCGCTGACCGTCTGGCCCGCCATGGCCCAGCCCGGCGCGGTGATCGGGCAGGTGGCCAGAGTCGTCGCTGTGGTCCTGGGCGTCAGCCACTGGAAGCGGCCCTGATACAGGGCGTTGAAATAGGTTTCGGCACCCGGAACGCTTTGGGCCTTGGCCGGATCGATGGCCTGACCGCTCCAGACGATGCGCACCTCGGCACGGCCGTTCAGCAGGGCCTCAATGCGCAGCTTCGGCGCGCCGACGCCTTCGGGCGCCTCCCATTTGACCGCCTTACCATTGATCGTCACGCTCGCTACGGCGTCACGGCGGGCAGGCAGGTCGAGCACCACGCGCTCGAACCGTTTGTCGGCAGGGGTCACTGTCCAGGTTTCGGTTTGGCCGCTGCGGTTATAGACAAAGCTCAGGTTCGGATGAGTCAGGCGTGCATGGTCCCATTCCGGCGGCAGGCCGGGGACCAGAGTCAGGGTGCGGCTGAGGGCATCCGGACGCACGCCGAACAGGCCTTCGACCACGGTGCGGGCCATGACGCCGGTGCCGTCGGCGAAGTCGCGCTGCGACTCGCGGCGGTAAACGTCGAGATAGTTCATGCTGCCGACATTGCCCGGCGCTATGCCCATGTAGAAGCTGGCCAATATGCCGCCGCGCGTGATCTCATAAGCCGTGTCGGCCTTGCCCGCCTGCCAGAGCGCCAGTGCGGTATGCAGGTTTTCGCCCATGACCACATTGTTGATCGACCAGCTGTAGGGCATCCAGTCGGACGACGGCAGCACACGATAGGGCCGGTCATTCGGAACGCCTTCGCCGGTGACGGGCAGGGGTCGCAGGCTACGTTCCAAATCGGCGGCCATGCGCGCGGCCTGAAGCGCATCGGGCGCGCCGGAATCGATGCTGTGGTAAAAGCTCCACACGCCATAGCTGGGGTGCAGCATCTGCTTGCCCAGATAGTCGCGGAACTCGCCATAGGCCCCGCGATCCTCCATCCACAGATAGGTCTGCATACCTCTTGCGATCAGGTCGGCCTCGGCCTCATAGGGGGCCGGGTCCTTGCCGATCAGCCTGGCGACGCGCGCGGCCATGCGGTTGTGATAGAGGTTGTAGGCCGTGGTGTAGGCCGTGCCGCCGCCCGAATACTGCATGTCGTCCGACGCCCAGATCGCGGCGTAGGCTTCGTATAGCGGCAGTTTTTCCGGGCCGAATTCGCGTCGGAACAGGCGCTTTTCCCACGCCAGATGCCGCTCGATCACCGGCCAGACGCGCCTGGCGTATTCGACATCGCCGGTCCATAGCAGATGCCGGAACATGGCGTCGAAGAAGCCGATATTCATGTCGTAGTGCGTGTTGGACAGGTCGCCATTGGTGTGCAGCCCGTCCGGATTGCGCGCCAGGTTGGTCTTTTCTTCGGGGGGCGCGACGTAGTCCGGGATGGGCTTGGTGTTCTGCTTGCGCGTCCACCCGGCGAAATTCTGGCGCGCCCGGTCGTGCCAGCCCAGCGCATCGAGCGCATACGGCCCGCGCCAGCCGAGAAGCCGCGCGCGCCAGGCAATGGCCCCGTGCATGACGCCGCCGCCGTCGCGTTCGTCCCACTGACCGTCCGCGGCGACGTTCAGCGCGCCGACCGCCGCATCGAGATAGGGGTCGGGGGTTTCGGTGCGCACACGGCCGCGCAGTGCGGCGAAGTGCTTGCGTGTCGCTTCGAAGCGCGCCGCCAGTTCCTTGGCGGCGTAAGCCTTGGTGGTGGCTAGCGTCTCGGTGCGCGCGCCGGTATGGCCGGCGGTCACGTCGCGATAGGTGCCCAGTTCTTCCGCCGCGCCGCGCCGCGTGACCTGCACCGCCAGATAGACGGGGGCGGTGCTCAGTGCCACGTGACCGGTCACGACCTGGGTGGCGGCGGTGCCGGACGAGGCCAGCAGGCCCGCTGCATCGCCCCATTGCGTGGCATCCCCCAACTTGAGCGAAGCCGGGGCCGACACCGTGCCGGTCAGGCCCGCCGTGCGGCTGTCGGTGTGGAAGCTCTGCCCATTGACGGCGTAGCGTGTGCCTTCGGCATATTCGGGATTGAACTGGAAATATTCACTGATCGGCACCTTTTCCGTACCGATGTCGCCGTCGCGGTTGCCGCGCTGACCGTTGCCGGCGCCGTAGGCGAAGACCAGTTCCGCCCCTTTTGGCAGGCCTCGCCCTGTGGCGCGCAGGAGGATGCCTTCGTTGGTGTGGTCCGACAGGACCTCGATCTCGATGCGGCCGTTCGTCCCCATCAGCGGATCGCGGATCGTGTAGAGCATTTCGCCGGGGCGATAGCGGCTCTCGATGTCGCGGGCGTCATTGAACCATTTGACGCCCAGCGCCGTGCGGACCCCCAGACGGATATTGCCGCCGCGTCCGGGCAGGTAGAGCGAAAATTCCGGCTTGTCGCCGGCATCGACGCGAAAGGCGGTGTGACCGCCATAGAGGGCGCGGTTGAAATATTCCGCCCCGTTGCGGATGACGAAATCGCCCTTGTCCGGCCGATAGCGCAGCGGCGTCGAAATCTGACCTTCCAGATTGGGTTTCAGCCCGCCGGAGGCCGATGGGGCCTGAGCCAGGGTCGGAGTCGCCGCCAGAGGGACGGAAAGCAGCAGGACGCAGGCGAGCGCGGACGCGCATTTCACGCGGGGCATTGTACCTCCTTGGGCATTTTATTTATAAGATTATATTCTAACTATAGAGACGGGTGGGCAGCCTCAAGCCTCAATTGCGGAGGCTGAGCATAAACCGTTTCATGGGTCAAAAAAAGAACCCCTCCATTTTCAGGAGGGGTTTAAATGATGTATTCCGTGTCAGGGAGTGAGCAACCGGAACACAGTTCTGTCTCCGTTTGCCAGGATGATGGGGCATCGGGAGACGGGGATGAACTCTCATATCGGGACATTATTACAGATATAGAAACATGACAAGCGTCATTGCGCGCAGAAACAACCTTTGCGCGTTGAAAATGTCTGCGCGCATGGGCGGGGTCAGGAGACGATGCCGGTCTCTTGTTCGGCGCGACGACGGCGGCTCAGATAGTCCGCGCCGCCGTGGAATATACGTTTGCCGGCTTCCAATCCGCCGGTCAGTTCGATCTCAAATCGCGTTTCGTCGCGTTCGCGCACGGCGTCGGTCATTTCGGCGATCGTGTCCTCGTCCTCGCCCAGCGTCTCCAGCGTCTTGCGCCCCAGCACCAGCGCGGACTCGAAGGTGTCGCGGATCTGGAAATCCACGCCCGCCTCGACCAGCTTTAACGCCTGATAACGGTCGAAAGCGCGCGTCAGCACAGGGATGAGCGGGAATTCGGCCTTCATCAGCTCGACGATTTTCAAGGCCTCGTCCGGCTTGTCGACGCAGACCAGCACCGCACGCGCGTGGTGCGCGCCGGCGGCGTGCAGGATGTCCAGCCGCCCGCCGTCGCCGTAATAGACCTTGAAGCCGTATTCGCCCGCCGTGCGGATCATCTCCACATCGTTGTCGATGGTCGAGACCTTATGCCCGGCGGCCATGACGAGCTGACTGGCCACCTGACCGATGCGGCCGAACCCGATGATCAGCACATGGCCTTCGTCTTCGCGCGGGGCGTCCATGCCGTCCATATTCTGGGTTTTCTTGGGCATGATGTATTTGAGGCCGATAATCGTCAGCGGCGTCAGCACCATCGACAAAATGACGATGGCGGTCAGCATGGCGTTCTGTTCGCCAGTGATGATGCCGGCCGCTGCCGCGGCACCATAGAGGACGAAGGCGAACTCACCGCCCTGCGCCATGAAAACCGCGCGCTCCAGCGCCTCGGCATGGTCGGACTTCATCACCCGCGCCACGGCGTAAATGGCCGCCGCTTTCACGATCATATAGGCGGCGACGTAGAAGGCGATCATCCGCCAGTTGGCCGCCACGACACCGAGGTCCAGCGACATGCCGACGGCGAGGAAGAACAGGCCCAGAAGGATGCCGCGAAACGGCTCGATATCGGCCTCAAGCTGATGGCGGAAATGCGATTCCGACAGCAGCACGCCGGCCAGAAACGCGCCCATGGCCATGGATAGGCCGCCGAGTTGCATGACCCAGGCCGCGCCCAGCACCACCAGCAGCGCCGCCGCTGTCATCACCTCGCGCGCCTGCGCATTGGCCAGAAGCGCGAACATCGGATTGAGCAGGTAACGCCCCGCCAGAATCAGCCCGGCCAGACACCCCAGACCGACGGCCACCGCCACCCAGTCTATGCCGCCCGCATGGCCCGGCGCGACCGGCGCCAGAAACGTGACGAGGATCAGCAGCGGCACGATGGCCAGATCCTCGAACAGCAGGATCGACACCATCTTCTGCCCGTCGGGTTCCGACAGGCGTTTTCTTTCCTGCAGAATCTGCATGACGATGGCCGTAGACGTCAGTACGAAGCCCGCCCCCGCGACGAAGGACGGCGCGACCGGAAAGCCCGTCGCGATCCCGACCCCGGTCAGCAGCAACGCGCACAGACCCACCTGCGCCGCGCCCAGCCCGAAGATCTGCCCGCGCATGGCCCACAGTCTTGCCGGGCGCATCTCCAGCCCGATGACAAACAGGAACATCACCACGCCCAGCTCGGCGACGTGCAGGGCGGTCGACGGCTCGGCGATGATCTTCAGCCCGAACGGCCCCATCGCGATACCGGCGGCCAGGTAGCCCAGCACCGAACCCAGCCCCAGCCGCCTGAACAGCGGCACGGCGACCACTCCGGCCCCCAGCAAGGCCACGACCGGCAGCAGATCGACTCCGTGCGACGCTTCGGACATCGGCGGTTCTCCCCTTGTTAAGCGAAGGGCGACTGTGAACGGATTGACCGATGCTGTCCATCGGGGCGCAGGGCAAGGGGTATGGTTTCAGGGGAAAAGAGGCGTTTAAGGACGCTGGGGCCGCAGGCCCCTGCACCCCATAACCGGACGCGCAACGGTGAGGCGTTAGCGAACCTGCGGTGTTCGCAAGCGAGGGCGAGCCCTGCGTCTTGCGGTCTCCTTACCTTCAGACATAAAAAAGCGCATCCGCCGGGTGAGGGCGAATGCGCGAAGTTTCCGAAACCGTACACGCTGACGTCCGGGATTCGGGGAGGAAGGGTGTTTCAGGCCAGGACCTTGCCGGGGGAGGGCAGGCCGTTGCCCGCGCCCTGCGCCAGCAGGATCGCCCCTTCAACGGCGTCCTGTTCCGGCGCGCTGAGCAGTTCGGCGTCGCGGCTGGACAGCCACGGGCGGATGGGTTCGCCCAGGCCCCCGACCAGCGCGATGCGTCTGGCCCCCAGATGGTGCAGGCGGCGCAGGTAGAGTCCGATATCCTCAGCCACGGCGCGCACCAGAGCCGTCGCGACCAGATCGCCCTTTTCGGCATAGGCCATGATGGTCGGGGCCATGGCGCCATAATCGCTGGGGGTGGCCGTGGTGACGAAGGCGATGACGTCGGCGGGCTGGCCCCCGAAAGAGGCGATCATCTCGCGCGTGAAGTCGGTCGCGGGCGCGACCTTGTCGAAGCCGCGAAGCGCGGCGCGCAGGGCGGCGCGACCGAGACCGGCTGCCGAACCGTCGTCGCCGACCTCGAACCCCCAGCCGCCTATGCCGTGACCGACGCCGTCCGAAAGGATGTAGCCCGCGCTGCCCGTGCCGCAGATCTGGATGGCTCCGTCCCGGCCCGAAAAGGCCCCCAGGCAGGCGGCGTGCGCGTCGCTGGCGACGAAGATGCCGCCGAAGTCAGGCCCCGCGTCGATCGTCACCTGTGCGCTGGTGGCCGAGGTGACGCCCGCCAGACCGAGACCGATATGGATGTCGGGCAGGTCGGCGTGGGTCAGATGCGCCTGCGACAGGGCCTCATCGACGGCGGCCATGATGTTGCGCCAGACCAGCCCCAGCCCCAGCCGGATATTGCCGGCGCCGCCGAAGCCTTCGCCCAGCACCTGACCCGCCCGGTTGCGCAGGCGGGCCCGGCAGCGCGTGCCACCGCCGTCGACGCCGATATAGTAGAGGGGAGGAATGATCTCGCTCATGATACTCACGCTTATAATAGAAACAAACTTTTCCGTCAGAGTTTGACGATGATGCCCCGGCGGTCCATCCACCAGCCCAGTGCCCAGCAGACGAGCATGTAGACGATGGCGCAGGCGAGCGCCCCGAGGGAACCGGTCAGCGGGGTCTGGAACAGGTGCAGGCCGATCAGGTCGTAGAGGCCGTGACCTTCGGAGTTTTTGAAGGTTTGCAAGGATATGACCAGCAGTTCTGAAAACAGGTAGATGACCAGCGGGTTGCGGCCGAAGGTCTCGAAAAAGCCGAGCCCCTCACGTCGTTTGGCCAGATCGACCCAGGCGATGACGCCCGACAGGATCAGGCAGTCGAGGCCGATGGTCAGGAGCGCAAAGGACGAGGTCCACAGGCGCTTCGAGAACGGAAAGCCGAGGTTCCATACCAGCGCGGCCGCAACCAAAGCCAGCCCGGCCCCGCTGAGGATCAGGACTGTGCGGCGACGGTCCTCGCTGTGCAGGATCAGACGTCCGCACAGATAGCCTGCCAGCACGTTGACGATCGCCGGCAGGGTCGACAACAGGCCTTCGGGGTCGTAGCCCTTCGCCCCGCCGCGATACATGTGATCGAGGCCCAATACGAACTGATCGACCTTTGCTCCCAGATTGCCGGCCATGCTCATCGCTTCGGAGGCCGGGGTGACCGCGTAGAGCAGTCCCCAGTAGCCCAGCAGCAGGACGACGCAGAGGATGGCCACGCTCCTGACGGACAGATAGCGCGCGGCCAGAGCGGCGAACAGGTAACAAAGGGCGATGCGCTGAAGCACGCCCATGATGCGGATATGGCCGATATCGTTGAAGGCCCATGCCCCTTCGGGCGTCTGATGCACGAAGGGAAACCAGTACATCAGGAAGCCCAGCAGAAAGATCAGGGCGGCGCGCCGCGCGACCTTGAGCAGGAACTCTTTGTGCGGCAACGGCTTGCGAAACGCGAAGACCATCGAATTGCCGATGGCGAACAGGAAGGACGGAAACACCAGATCGGCCAGCGTGAAGCCGAACCATGGCGCGTGCTGAAGCTGCGCGAAGGGCTCGGCGCCGGCGGGCGAGGTGTTGACGACGATCATGACGCAGACCGTCAGGCCGCGAAAAACGTCAAGCGCCGTGTAACGTGCCGCGCTCATGCGGGCTTATCCAGTTGCGCGATCAGCGCGCGGGCGGCGCTGAGCGGCTGGCGCGGGATGTGGCGGGTGAAGGCGATGTCCGCCCTGACCCAGGCCTGTTCCCAGCCGATCAGGTCGCGGGTGAAGGCGGCCTGATCGAAGGGTTTGCCGCTGACGGCGGATTGCCGCACGTCGCTGAGCAGCTTGGTCCAGCGCGGCAGATAGAAGTCCTTGTACAGGCCTTGCCACGCCTTCGACGCATAGTCGTTGAGATTGCCCTTACCGCCCCACACCGTGACCTGAGCTTTGGCGTTCAGGACATAACAGGCCTTCTCTTGCGGGGTGTCGCCGTAGGCGCGGGCGGCGTCGATCCAGGTGGCCAGCGTGTCGGGCTGCGCGCCCAGAAGCGCATCGAGCGCCGTCACCAGCCCGCTGATATCATCGCGCAGCGCGTCGCCGGTTTTCACCTCGCCGGCCTTATAGGCCTTCAGCGCCGCGATCAGGCGATCGTCGATCTCTTCCGACACCAAGTGGCGGACCGCATCGATGACGTCGTGGCGATAAAGGGCCGAGGTTTCAAAGCCTTTCAGTGACAGCAAGGCATCAATAGCGGAGCGAAGCTTGTTGCGGTCACCCGGATGGCCCTCGAATTCCACCATGTCCGCCGTCGGACGCTTGCACAGGAGGTAAGCCCCGGCCTTGCTGCGCCACCAGCGCGGCGTCCAGTAGCGGGTCGAAAAGACGGCGTCGACATACGTGGTCCACGCCGAAACAAGCGCCGGCGTGACCTGCCCGTAACGGCTTTGCAGATAGGTGTGCAGCCATTCGGCGACGGTCTTGTCGGTTTGGCCCCACGCCAGATCATAGGCATATTCGTAGACGATCGAATTGTTGTGCAGGCCTTCGGGGAAAAGGCCGAAGCCCTTGAGATCGCCCGTATCCTTGCGCGCCAGAAGGCCCTTGATGTCGTCGCGGTAGAAGCCGAGATCGCCATAGACCGGATTGGAGCCGCCGTAATTATGGACGTAGCCATAGATCCACGGCTTGCCCTGAAACGCATCGCTCGATTGCCAGACGCCGGGATAGCGGTCATTGCCGATATCGAGGATCATCAGCCGGTCCTGCGGCACGTCGCGGAGAAACGCGCCGATGGCGTCGGGCGTCCAGAAATGCTTGTCCGCGCCGAACAGCCAGCCCTGCATGGTCCACACGGCGTCGGGGTTGGCCTGACGGATGGAGTCGTAGATGGCCTTACCATAGGCGGCGAGGCGTTCGGCCTTTACCGCCGGATCGACCGTGATTTCGGTCTCCTTGGTATTGGCGGTCGAGTCGCCGTATTTGGCCGCCTTCACATCGGAGCCGTCTTTGGAGATCGGCGGGAGCATCTCGTTGAACGAATCGGCGAGGTAGTAACGGCCTTCGCCGTAGGTCTCGGTATAGAGGGCGATAAATCGCGCGGCGATCTTCGCAAACAGCGGATCGGCCGGGTCGAGCCAGTAGGTCTCATGAAAGCCTTCCCACGGGCGCATGGGATAGATGCGCGCCTCAGGATGCTTCTGCGCGAAGGCCTTGGGCACATAGCCGCCGAAGGCCGGCAGGATCGGCGTCATGCCCAGATCCGTCATACGACCGAGGATCCGGGTTTGCAGCTTGTGCTTCTTGTCGATCCACGCCTGCGGTAAGGGGGCCAGATAGCCTTCGATATTGCCCATGCGGTGCCAGGGCGTGAAGGCGGGGCCGGAGAAGTAATCGCCCAGTTCGGCGTCGTTCAGGCCCAGTTCGCGCCACAGCGCCTGCCAGACATAGTCTTGCCCTTCCATGGCCAGCGGCATGTCGATGCCGTGCAGCGCCATCCAGTCCAGTTCGCGCTCCCAGCGCGGCCAGTCCCAGAAAGGCGTCGTGTAGCCGAAGGTGCAGGTATTCATATAGACGCGGTGGGCGAAGGGCGTTTCGACCTTTGCGCCGTTGCTGGCCGGAAGACGCGCGGGCAGGGCGACGCGATCGCCCTCCCAGCCCATATGGGCGGCCCCGGCACCTTTGAGGTAGCTGTAGGCTCCATGCGTCAGGGCGATGGCGGAATTGCCGGTAATGGTGACGGTTGCGCCGGTCGTGGCGGCGTCGTACCACGGCGCGCGGCCTGACGCATCGAGTTTCAGACGTACACGCGCCGCGTCCTTGCCCAGAAACCGCTTCAACACCCCTTCGGCGGCGGTCGCCGCCGCCGCCGGGCTGCGCAGTGGAAGGGCCGCGCCGAGGCCTAAAGCGGCGGCGGACAGAAGCAGGCGGCGGCGGGGCAGGTCGGCCATGTACGGTGTTCCGTTTATGCAAACTTAAAGCGCGTTCCGAAAAGTGTTCAACGGTTTTCGGAATCACATGCGCGATAAAACAAAAGTTTAGAGCGTAATTCCGATCCGATCGGGAAACGCTCTAAAGAAGGCCGGATGCGGCGAGGGGGCAGATACGCGCCCGGCCTCACAGCATCCGGCGATTGACCGGCGGGGACAAGGGGGAGGGTAATGCAGGGCTCCCGCCGGTCAAACTATACGGGCCTACATCTTGTACTGAAACGAGAGGTAATAGCTGGGGCCGGTGACGGCGGTCATCTGCCAGATATTGTCCTTCAGATAGTAGGCCTCTTCGGTTTCGCCGGTGATGTTCTGCGCCCCGAAGGACAGGCTGAGCTGCGGGTTAACCGTATAGCCCAGCACCACATCGACCTGCGTGCGATCCTTGATCACGTGCGTTTCGCGGGCAAAGAAGCTGTCGGCGGAATTTTGCAGATATTCCGAGCGATAGTTGGCCGAAACGCGGGCGCTGAACACCGAGTTTTCCCAGTAACCGGTCAGGTTGGCGGTGTTTTCGGAGAGGTTGCGCAACTGGAACTTGGCGCTCTTGTCCTGCGTCACGTGGGTGTAGTTGGCGATGACGCCGAAGCCGCTGACCGGGATCAGGCTGTCGAGCGACTGCTGCCAGTTGACCTCATAACCCTTGATCATGTTCTTCGACGGGTCGTTGGCCTTGACCGTGATGTCGTAGATGGCGCCGTTGGTCCCCACGCAGTCGGTGCCGTTGTCGCTCAAGGCAACGCCCTCGAAGCTGGCCGGGCAGACGAAGGTGTCGTAGGTGCCGTTCTTCACCTCTTTGGTGAAGGCGGCGAAGCTCAGGGCGTTGCCCTTGCCGTAGTACCATTCGATGCCGAGGTCGGCCTGATTGGCGGTCAGCGGCTTGAGGCTGGCTTCGCCGAGCGCGATCGAATAGGTGGTCACGCCGCCGGACACCGACGAATTGATGGTAGTGGCCAGGCTGGTGTTGGAGTCGAGGATCGGACGCACCAGCACCTTGGCCGCCGACGCGCGCACCAGCAGGTTCGGGCTCAGGTCGAAGACGAAGTTGGCCGAGGGCAGGACGTTATTATAGTCGGTGCCGGTCGAATAGGTGCCGGCGGCGATACGGACGTCGGCGCTGGAATTCGGGTTCGGCGTCGTCAGATAGCCGCTGACCGTTTGCTTGGTCGCTTCGGAGCGCACGCCGACATTACCGCGGAAGGGCACGCTGAAAACCTCACCCTTCAGATCGGCCAGGAAATAGACCGACTTGACGTCGCGGCCGAGGCTGTAGGTGGCTTCCGGCGCGAATTGCAGCGGAATGGTCACGCCTTCCTTGGCCAGCATTTCGCGATAGCCGACGATGTCGGGGGTAACCCAGCCGTCGTGGAAGCCGCCTTCGCCGTCAAGAAAGCCGGACACGGCGTCCGCCGTCGTCATCGCCGGGGTGAAGGCCGCCGTCGGATAGTAGCCGAGCACCAGACGGTCGCGACGGTGGCGCAGGCGGTTAAAGTTTTCCTTCTTGTACTTCAGGCCGAAGCTGACCGATTGCAGCACGCCCTGATCGATCCAGTATTTGGCGTCGAGCTGACCCGAGGTCTCGTCGGTGTCGTTATGCGTCATACCGCCGTTCGGATATTCGTTGCGCGTCAGCTTCGAGAAGGCGTAGGAGGCGGGGTCTGCCAGATTGACCGACGTGGTGAATTTCACGTTCGCCGGGTCGGACATGTCGAGCGTCGCCGAAGGAATGGCGATGGCCAGGATGGCGGCCTCTTCGGTCAGATACGACTTGCCCTCGGTATAGTTGAGCACGCCCTTGATCGTCAGCTTGTCGATGCCGGTATATTTGAAGTCCGCCGTATAGGCCGATGAGGTCAGGTCGCGCGTTTCGAGCTGACGATTGTTTTCCATCGAGAAGTTGTTGGCCACGATCTTGGTCGCCAGACCGTCCTTCACCTCGTTGACCTGAATGGTGCCGAGGCCGCCGAACAGAAAAACCTGCTGATTGACGTCGTAGGTGGTGTAGTCGTGCGAATAGACGGCGGTGAAACCGATATCCGTATAGGCGTTGGGCTTGTACTGAACGGCGGCGTTAAGCTGTGCGCGTTCGGTCTCGCGATCGATGCGGCGGTAGCGGGGGCGGCGCGGCACGGTCGTGCCGGCGGGCACGGCCACCGAACCGGCGGCGTAGGTGTTGCTCGACGTCGTTGTGTACCAGCGGTCCATGAAGCTGTAGTCGGCGCGGTCGGTCAGCTTCTGATAGCCGCCGCCCACGAACAGGCCCAGCTTGCCGTCCAGAAACTGATCGGCGTAAGTGAAGGTCAGCTTCGGCGTCATGTCGCCGTCGGCCAGTTCGGATTTCTGCGCCTTGGCGGCGAAGACCAGCTTGCGGCCCTTGAGGTTCAGCGGACGCACCGTATCGATGTTTACGGTGCCGGCCAGGCCGCCGGCGTCCATATCGGCGGTCGGCGATTTGATGACCTGAATGCCGGAGGCCAGTTCGGTCTGGATCACATCATAACGGAAGCCGTCGGTGAAGTTGGCGGTCTTGAAGGTCTGGCCGTTGACGGTCGTATAGGCGTATTGCGGGCCGAGGCCGCGCACGCTGATCGTCGCACCGCGTCCGTTGACATTGCCGATCTGCACGCCCGGAATGCGCTGGATGGCTTCGGCGATGTTTTCCGACGGAAACTTGCCGATGTCTTCGGCCGAAATACCGTCAGACACGCGGATATCGTTCTTCTTGACCTTGAGCGCGTCGGCAAGGCTCTTTTTGAAGCCGACGATGACCATTTCCTGAATGTCTTCTGCCGGTGCAGGCTCGGTCGTCTGGGCAAAGACGGAAGAGGCCAGTAATACCCCGGACAGGGCCGTGCTCACCAAAGCATAGTGTTTGAACGCCATAGTCTTATCCCCTGAATTCGGGCGCAGTTGCGCCGCCGGAGACACGTGGGTCCCCGCTGATCATCTGAAACGGTGCTGGAAGCAGTCGCGTTGTTCACGAAGTGCGCGGGTCGTGGAACGCTGTTTGCTGTGGATGACTATGAGCGCAAAAATTGGCCTGTCAATTTCAATATTCACATTTGTGACGTTTTTTGTAGGCCAATTCAGAAAATTTCATTGATTTCGCAAGCGCAAAAAATGAAATATCTATAAATTACAATGACAAAATAAAGATATTTCGTATACAAAGCGGTCAACCAAACAACGCGCATTCTGATTTTGTGTCACATAAATAACACGACGACACTTTGGCACTTGCGTTCCAAGCGGGTTTCGCAGTTATTCTCGCATTGGTTGGCCAATGAAGGGCTCCGGATTGGCCAACCATTTGGGTATCTCCACCGCGTCCGGTTGACCGGAATTCGAATGACGGGTTATGGCTTTGAAAGCGACTGTAAAACAGGGCAGGACTCCGCCGATGGCAAATGATGAGGTCGTTACGGATCAGATCCGCTCCGAGCGCGATCTGCGGGCCTATCAGGTCATCGGCAAGTCGTTGCTGGAGCGCATCCGTTCGGGTGAGTTCCGCACGACGGGCAAGCTGCCGACCGAGCGCGATCTGGCCGAGGTTTACGGCGTCGGCCGCGCGGTCATCCGCGATGCGCTGGTCATGCTCGAAGTCAAGGGACTGGTTCAGTCGCGTCAGGGCTCCGGCATCTATATCACGCGCCACGCCTATGAGAGCGAAGGCGATGTGGTCGAAGAGACGCCAGGCGGAGATCCCGACCGCGTTTCGCCGCCGAATCCGTCGGACCTGATGGCCGCGCACCAGTGGCTTGACAGCCAGATCGCCCGGCAGGCGGCTTCGCGCATCGACGAAGACGGTATGGTGGCGGTCGAGAAAGCGCTGGAGGCCCTGACCACTTCGCTGATTACCGAGGAGTATAACGGGCTGAACCTGCGCTTCCACCGCGCCATAGCGCTGGCGGCGCATAATTCGGAATTCGTGGTGATGGCCGATCAGATGTGGCGCCGCCGCGAGCAGTCGCCGGCGTTCAAGAACCTGTCGGCCCTGCTGTGCGGGGAACGCTACCGCGCCATCCTGCTGGCCGATCACCGCCGCACGGTGAGTTTTCTGCATCGCGGCGATGGCGAAGGCGCGCATTACGCCATGTGGCACCACTACGAAAACCTGAAGGCCGCCATGGCCGTCAGCGAAGCCCTGCCGCAGATCCGCCCCGTAAACTCATAGGTGCCTGCCTAGATTGGGCGCATCGCGATTTAAATTGACAAACCAATCTAACGTTTCATAGTTGATTTTGCAAATTGGTTTTCCAATTTAGCGTGTCGTTTTTCGGGTGCAGATGATGAGCGGTCCGGCTTTACAATTCAGAGATCCTCAGTCGGTGCTGGCCTCGCCGGTATGGAGCGGACTGCGCGCCGCGCTCAACAAGGGCGATCGTCAGCCTTTGCACCTTCAGTTGACGCGCCTGCTGCGTGAGACGATCACCCGCGCGGACATGGTGGCCGAAGAGCCTATCCCGCCCGAACGGCAACTGGCCGAGGCGCTGGACGTATCGCGCGTGACGGTGCGCAAGGCCCTGACCCAGTTGACTGGCGAAGGTCTGCTCAATCGTCGCCGCGGTGCAGGTACGTTTGTCGCCCCGCGGATCGAAAAGAACTTCAGTCATCTGACCTCGTTCTCCGAAGACATGTTGTCGCGCGGCCACCGGCCCAGCTCACAATGGCTGGACAAGACCCACAGCATGGTGACGCCGGACGAGGCGCTGGCGCTCGGTCTGTCACCGGGGTCGCGCGTGGCGCGTCTGCGCCGCCTGCGTTTTGCCGACGATGAGGCCGTGGCCATCGAATCCACCGTCCTGCCGGCCTATGTCCTGCCCGATCTCGCCGCGGTGACGCACTCGCTTTACGACGTGCTGGCGCGCGGCGGTTTTCGCCCGACGCGCGGTCTGCAAAGACTGCGAGCCGTCATCCTCACCCCGGCGCAGGCCGAACTGCTTAACGTCGCCGAAGGCTCCGCCGGTCTGCATATCGAGCGGCGCGGCTATCTGCCGGACGGACGGGTGTGCGAAATCAATCACTCCGTCTATCGCGGCGACGCCTACGACGTGGTGGCTGAGGTCCACGCCTTCGGCGAATAGCCGCGCCGTTGCCGTTATTGCGCCAGATCGCCGTTGGTGTTCTTTTTCTTGCCCGGCGTCCACAGTTCGGGTGTGGCCGGCTTCATCTCGATGCGCGTCTTGCGGCCCTTCGCATCTTTTTGCAGGGCGAAGGCGTCGTAGAGCACGCCATTGGCGGTATAGGCCTTATAGGTCAGGCGATCGCCTTCAACGGTCAGATGCTGGAACAACTGGGTGCGCGACGCCTTGCGGTCGGCCCACGACAGATCGGAGACGGAATACATCTTCGGACCGGCGACCGAGACGACATAGACGGTGGCGTCAGCATCGGGGCGGGCTTCGCCCTTGGGCGTCGGGGCGGCGCCGCGCGCATAGCCGTGGTCGTGGCCTTGCAACAGGAGATCGACCTTATACTTGTCGATCAGGGGCTTGAGCGCGTCGCGCACGCGCGGATTATCGCGGTCGGGCTCGGACGAATAGAGCGGGAAGTGCAGGCTGATCACCGTCCAGCGGTTCGGATTGTTGGCCAGAATCTTGTCGAGCCACGCCACCTGCGCCGCGCGTTCGGCTTCATCGCCGTGCAGCAACGGCGCATCGACCGAGATCAGGCGCACGCCCTGATAGTCGACGTAGAAGGCGGTTTCCTTCAGCTTGGCGCGGCCTTCGGGGCCATTTTCCGGCAGGGTGTATTGCGGCCGCCATTGGGGCGACAGGCGCGCCCCGGTATCGTCTATGGGGCGGCCATATTCGTGATTGCCGGGCGTCATGATCGAGGGTGTCTGGGCGTGGATGAAGCCGCCGGCGGCGAACCATTCGCCCCATTCCTTATCGGCGCTATGACGGTTGATCAGGTCGCCGGCGTGCAGCATGAAGGCGGCCTTGCCGTCTTCGCGCAACGCCTCGCGCAAAACGCGCGACCAGTGCTCCCACACATTGTTCTGGGCGTCGCCCAGATAGATGAAGCTGAATTTTTCACCGGATTTTCCGGCGGTAGAAAACTGGAACCATTCCGACCAGTGCGTGCCGTCGCCGACGCGATAGACGTAGCGGGTCGAGGGCATCAGGCCCTTCAATACCACGGAATTATAGGTCGCCTGAAAGCCGGTCTGTTCCTGCACGTCAAGGGTCAGGTTTTCGCTTCTGGCGTCGACCTCGCGCGTGCGGTTCACAAAGTCCGGACCGGCTTCGGAGACCGCAAACTGCACCTTGCCCGGCGCGCTGCCCGCCGCCTGACGCCAGGTGATGGCCATTTCGTGCTGCGGGTCAGCGGTCAGGTTGAGAATAATGCGTTCGGGCTGCGCGGTGGCGGCGGCCAACGGCTCGGCAGCCGTTTGGGCGGACGTGACGCTGGCGAGGGTCAGCCACGACACCGCCGCGATCAGAGGGAATTTCATGAGGCGTTTCACGGGGCTCTTTCACGAAAAAGGGCGGCAACCGCCCTCACGGAAGGTTGCCGCCAGTTTCTGGGGACACTTTATCAGTAACGGTAGTTGAAGCTCAGGCTGACGGTGCGGCCGTTCTTGACGAAGGCGCGCGAGGAAGCTTCCGTCGGACCGTAGGACAGCCAGTAGGTGTGCTCGTCGAACATGTTCTGGACGTTGAGGCTGACGGTCGCTTTGTCCGTCAGGTTACGGCGCAGGTTCGCATCGACGAAGGTGTAGTCCTGCTCATACGGATTGTTGCCGAAATCCTGAATGCCGTTGAGCATTTCCGACTGATGGTTGACGGCCAGATAGCCTTCCCAGCCGTACTTTTCGTAGAACAGTTCGAGATTGTAGACGCGCTCCGGCGTTTCCATCAACGGCAGCTTGTAGCCGTCCGGGTGCCAGCTCATGCCGGTGACGGCTTCCGAAGTCTGGAAGGTGCCGTTGAACGACACGCCCAGACCGTCGAAAGGCGAGGGCAGCCAGTGCAGGATCTGACGGGCGCTGATCTCGACACCCTGCACTTTGGCCTTTTTACCGTTATTGGCCATGGTGATGAGGACGCCGTTCGGGTCTTCGTTTTCACCTGCCGTACCGTTACGGATGTTGGACGAGGACGAGCGGAACAGGAAGTTCCGGATGTCCTTGTAATAGGCCGCGACCGAATAGGCGCCGGTCTTGCCGTTATACCACTCCAGCGACACGTCGAAATTGGTCGCCTTCATCGGCTTCAGGTCGGGATTGCCCTTCTCGATGGCCACCAGTTGCCATTCGGCCACCGGGTTCTGCGTGCCGTTACCGTCCGGGTCGGTGTTGTAGCTATATTCTTCCGCCGAACTCATGCGGGCAATGTCCGGGCGGGCGAAGCTGGTCCAGATGGCACCACGCAGGATGACGTCGGGCCGCAGGCGGTAATTGGCGTGGATCGACGGCAGGACGTTGGTGAATTCGCTTTCGGTTTCCGAATACTGGTTGCCGCGCTTCGGGTCCATCATCCACGCGCGGACGAGGTTCTCGGTCTTTTCGACGCGCACGCCCCCGATCAGGTTGAGCTTGCCGAACTGGGCCTCCGCCATGGCGTAGGCCGCGGTGACCTTTTCGTCGAAACCGAAGCTGTCCTCGTCGGAAATGGTCGCCTCATCCGGCGTCAGGGCGTCGCCGTCGAAGAAGGTCGAGGTGCCCGCCGTGGCGCGCGCCAGTTCGGCCAGCATCTTGTCGTCGTCGAGCACGATGCCGAGGCGATGATCGCCGCTGTACTGTCCGTCGAACAAGCTGGTGACCGGTGTGCCGTAGAAGGGTGCGAAATCGGCCAGGGTGCCATTATTGTCGAGGTTGAGGAACGAGCCTTCGAACTTGGTGCGGTCCGATTTGTAGATCTTGGCCCCGCCCTTCACGTTGCGCAGCCAGTCGTGATCGAACGCATAGGTCAGATTGATCTGGGCCTGTTTCAGGTCTTCCTTGACCGCCGACACACCGGCTTCGAGACCGGCAAAGGCGAAGTTGGCCGGATCGTGGACGGCCTTCATGCCCGCGTCGTTCAGCACCCACTTGGGGTAGCGGGAATCGGCGCGGTTATCGACGCCGACGCCATTGTTGCCGAGCCAGTGATACTTGTCCGAGCGGAATTCCAACTCATATTCGCCATCGGCCTGATCCTCGGACTTCGAGGTCGAAAGGTCGTAATCGACCGTCAGACTGCCGAAGCGGCTCTTGCCGCCGAAGTTCAGCGACGACAACAGGCCGGTCGAATAGCTGCCCTCCCAGAAACGCCGCAGGCGGAAGCCCTGCGGGTCCCACACGCCCGACGCGCCGTCGAGCGAATAGAGCGACTTGGTCGACTTGTCCTTGTCGGTGATGACGCCGTCCTTGTCGCGGTCGACGATCTGCGCCGTCGTGTAGCCGTAGATCTTGCCGCGGCTGTCCGAGCCGATGATCATCTGGTCCGGCGTCTTCAGCGTCTTGTCGGTCTTGTTGACCTGCGACAGGCGCGTCGAGAACTGACCCGTATCGTTACGGAAGTTCAGGCGCGTGGAAAATTCCTTTTCCTTGTATTCGTTATAGGTGCCGCGCAGGTGGAAGTCGTGGTCGTCGCCGCGCCAGTCGAGGGACGAGTTGATGCCCTTGCGCTCGATCTCGGTATGGCCCGTGGCGATCTGCATGCCGCGGAAGACGAAATCGTTCAGATCGGCGTCCAGCGTTTCCGAATTGGAATACCAGGTGCGCGGCTGGCTGTCGCCATCGCCGCCGTTTTCCTCGAACTGCGTCTTGCGCTTGGCGTAGGAGGCCGTGACGAACAGACCCAGACGATCGGAGAACTGACGGCCGAAGGACACCGAGGCCTTGCCGGAGGTCGGGTTGTCGAACTTGTCCATCACCGCGCCCTGTACGGCGACGCCGAAGAAGAGCGGCTTGACGTTGAAGGCGGTCGGCGTGTCGATCTCGACCGTGCCGCCCAGCGCGTCGCCGTCCATGTTCGGCATAATGGTCTTGTGCACCGTAATGCCGGCAATGCCTTCGGGCGGCAGGAAGCTGAGGCGGACGCCGCGATAGAACTGCGCGTCGCGCGACCCCGCGCCCGACATCTTCACGCCGTTCATGGTGTAGTTGTTCAGTTCGGTCGACAGGCCGCGCACGGTGATGCGGTCGCCTTCACCGGTGCGGGCATCGCGCACGGCGTTGACGCCCGGCACTTTTGCGAGGGCTTCGGCGACGTTTTCGACCGGCAGGCGGCCCATGTCATCGGCGCTGACGCGATCCGAGACGTTCTTGTTACGTCGCTTGTCTTCCAGCGAGTCGAGCATGGCCCCGCGATAGCCGCGCACCACGATGGTTTCAGGTTCTTCGACCACCACGGCGGCGGTGTTCGAGGGTGTGGCCGCCGAAGCGGTCGCGCCGGCCTTGCGCAGGATGACCGAGCCGTCGCGGATGTCGGCGCTCAGGCCCGTCCCGGCCAGCAGCGCCTCAAGCGCAGCGCGCGGCGTCAGGTTGCCCGATACCGCCTTGCCTGTCTTGCCGGTCAGCAGCGCCGGATCGGCGACGACCTGAAGGCCCGACTGGCGCGAAAAGTCATTGAGCGCACCCGACAGCGCCTTGGACTTGATGTCAAAGGTTTGCGCCGAACGCGCGGCGGGCTGAGCCAGAACCTGAGCCGGCGTCAACGCCCCGAAAGCCCCCAGGGCCACGGCCGACAGGCCGCAGACCAGTTTCAGTTTCGTCTTCACGTTATCTCTCCACTAACGCGGCCCCCACGGCCCGCTTATGGGAAAGATGCGAAGGGTGTTTCCGGCCCGACAAATAATTATATGAATTAATTATGTATTTCGGATTTCGGTTTTGTGTCACCTATCCAGGATTGTGCCTTCATCCGTGTGGGTGACGCGCAAACCATAGCCGTTTTCAAGGGCTTTAATGACCAGATCCGGGTCCGAGACGCGGAAACGCCCGGAGACGGTCAGCCTACCTGTGGTAGCGTGACGCAGACGCACCGGCACCTTCGAGAAACGGTTGACCTCTTCGACGAGACGGCTGAGCGGCACGGCTTCGGCCTCAAACCAGCCGGAGCGCCAGTCGGGTTCGATCGACGGGTCGAAGCGCGACAGGGGCGGCGGCGCCCCGGCGGTAAAGCGATCTCCGGCGCGCAGGTCGTGGGCCTGACCATCGTCGCGCACGCGCACATGGCCGCGATAGACCGACACCTCGGCCCCGCCGGGCAGCAGGTCGGTATTGAAGGCCGTGCCCAGCACCTCGATCTCGGTCCTGCGCGCGGCGATAACGAAGGGGCGCGCCTCATCGCGGGCGACGTCGAAATAGGCTTCGCCACGCACCATCTCGACCACGCGCCGCTTTGCGCCGTAACGCACTTTCAATTCGGTGCCGCCGCTCAGCTCGATGCGCGTGCCATCCGGAAGCGGCGCACTCAGATGCTCGCCGGGGCCGGTCGTGAGGGCCACCAGATGCGCCGGCTCCGCCGGTTGCGGTCGGTGGCTCCAGACGCCCCAGCCGATCAGGCCGACCACAAGCACTGCCGCCGCCCCGGCCGAATGCGGCAGCCATTGGCGCCAGCGCCGGGCGTGCAGTCCTGTGGCGGCGGCATTCAGGGTCGGCGCATCGTAGGCCGCCAGACAATCGGCATAAAGGGCGGCGTGTTCGGGCGCGGCGGTGATCCACAGCTCGAACTGCCGCTCGACATGCGGCGGCACTTCGGGCTCGGACATGACGGCGACCCAGTGGGCGGCCTGCATTTCGGGGGTTTCGCTATCGACGGCGTGGATCATGACTGGCCCTCCGCGTGACGGGCCTGCCAGCGCTGGCGGGCGGCGTGGAGATCGCCCAGGGCACGGGTGATGTGCTTTTCGACGGCCTTGGGGTTGAGCCCCAGTTCGCGGCCGATCTCCTGACAGCTCTGGCCCTCGACGCGGCGGCGCAGGAAGACGTCGCGGCGCAGCGGGGGCATGGCGTTCAGCACCTGCATCATGGCGCGGGTCTCGGCGCGATCCTCGGCGATCCGGTCGGGCAGGGGATCGCTGCTGGCGATGTCATGGGCCGCGTCGAGTTCGGCCACGGGTTTTTGCCGTCGGTAATGTTCACGCACCAGGTTGGCGGCGATGCGGAAGGCCAGGGCGTGCATGCTGATGACGATGTTCGACTGCTGGTACTCGATGGCCTTGAGCAGGGTCTGCTGGGCGATGTCCTCGGCCAGATCCGGGTGTCGCGTGACGTTGAGCGCGTAGCGCGCCACCGCCTGTCGCAGATCTGCCCATTCTTCGGCCATAGGGTCGGCGCACCGGACCGCAGGCATGCGGGACCGCCTCCAGATTATCGTCAAGGCGCACCTCTTAGACGCTTAAGATGACAGTTTTGCGCAAGAGTGAGCGCAAGCCATCTGTCTTAGATGCGCGAGGCCCGCAAAACCCGACAGGGGAGGCGTATTTTGGCGTCTTAGGCATCAGGCTGCGGTGCGGGCCTTCACATCTTCCAGCAACTGAACCAGAGCCACGACATCGGCTTTCGGGAAAAGCCCGCTGACGCCCTGATCGTCAATATAGGTAAAAGCGCTATCGCCGAAGCCCTCCTTAAAGTCTCCGGTGTGATCTCTTCCGGTATGGTTGAGTATCACTCTTGTTGCTAATTAATTGCTCATAATGTTTATTATACGATATTCTGATGTGGCTGGGTGGACTCTATTTTGAAACCGTCCTTCTTCATCGTCAGGAAAGACTGGCCCGTCGACAGGCGCAGTTCATCGCCGGCGGCAAATTCGACTTTTCGCGTCGTCGGGTCGGCGACCCGGCGCTCCAGCGCTACGTTCTGCGCCCAAACCGGCACGACCATGCCGATCAAAAGACCCAGCCCCAGACCGCCCGCAAATATCACCTTCGTCATCCATTCCTCCCACGTCGTTTCGGCCCATCATGGACGGCCTGCATCAGAAAGCCAGACACATTTCGCGTTGCGGGATCGGCGGTATGCCGTTAGCCTCGGGCCAAATGCGGGCAGAGGGGATGGCGAGGCATGGTGACCTCACGACGGCTTGACGGCTGGAAGGCGATCGGCGGCCATTTCGGGCGCGACCGGACGACCGTCATGCGCTGGGCCCAGCAGCGGGGCTTGCCCGTACGGCGTCTGCCCGGCGGCAAGACCGGCACGGTCTACGCCTTCGTCCACGAACTCGATAGCTGGGCCGCCCATCAGGGCGATCTCAACGAAGCCTCGACCAATGCGGCCGACGAGCCACCGCAAGTGGATGTGACGCCCGGTTTCTGGGCGCGCAACTGGCGGCGTCTGGCCGTGGCCGGACTAATGGCGCTGGCGCTGGCCTTCGCCATCGGCAATGTCTGGCCGCGCGGTCCCGCGACGACCGCACCGCCCGCCCTGCCGTCGGACCCGGCCCTCAGCGCCATGTACCTGGAAGCGCGCGACGCCTGGGCCCAGCGCACGCCCGAAAGTCTGGCGCGCGCGCTGGGTCTGTTCGAGGCCATTACGCGCAAGGAACCCGGTTTCGCCCCGGCTTGGGCCGGGCTGGCCGACGCCTACCTCTTGTCGTGCGAGTTCGGCACCTTGCCGGCGACTGTGGTGTTCCCCAAGGCGAAACATGCGGCGCAGACCGCTCTGAAACATGATCCGCAACTGGCATCGGCCTACCGGGCGCTGGGCTTTGTGCAGTATTGGTGGGAGCACGATCCGACGGCGGCAGGCAAATCCTTTCGCCACGCGTTGAAGCTGTCGCCGCGCGATGCCCAGAGCCATTTCTGGTACGGCAATGTGCTGGTCGACAACGGTCAGACGGTGGCGGGCGTGCGCGAACTGAATGCCGCGCGGCTGATCGAACCGGGCAATGTTGCGATCCAGACCGATTTTGCCTGGGCGCAATGGTCTGCCGGTGACGATGCGCCCGCGCGCTCGGCGCTCAACGGGCTGGCCCAAAGCCATCCGAACTTCGCCAATATTCACGACTATCTCAGCGTCATCAAACTCGCCGACGGCGACTATGTCGGCTATGTGCAGGACCTGTCGGAATTCGCCCGACTGGTGAAGGATGAGAGCCTTATGCGGCACTGCGACGAACTGCGCGCCGCGTTGAAGGTCGGGGTAGAGGCCGTCCAGACGCTGCTGATGGACCGCGCCATAGCCGAGATCAAGGCCGGCACGCGCCAGACCCACGCCTGGCCGGTTTTTCTGGCCAGCGTGGCGCAGAACCGCCGTCAGACCCTCGACCTGCTCGAAGCCGCCGACAGGCGCAACGAGATGTGGGGCTCCGCCGGACGTAACGCGCGGATCGCCCGTTTGTGGATGGACGATGCCGAGATCAACCGTCTATTGCGCCAGCGCAAGGGCACGCCCGTCGAATAGCGACGCTCTGCGACGCAGGCGCGCGGCAGGTTTCCGCCCTTTGCAACAATTTGCGACATGGGCAAACCCCAGAAAATATTCATGCTTTCCGTAGATTGCGGCAACCGCTCCGTTTCGGGGCCGGACCGCGGTCACGGAGGCATTTATGGCGATCCTGACGCGCAGAACCCTGTTCAGACTGACGGCCGTGTCGCTGTCGGCAGCGGCGGTCGCGTCGGCCCCCGCCACACAGGCGGCCTTCGTGCCCCATACCGCCGTCAAGGCGCTGATCACGGCGCGTCAGACGGCTGTCTGCCACATCGCCGATCAGGACGGCATCCAGACCCTGCTGCTGATCGTCAATGGCAATCCCACCGAAGCCCATGCGCGTCGCAACGGCCTCTATCAGACGAAGGACCTGCGCCGCTCGCGCTCGGCCAAGGCCATTACCCCGGTCGACTTCAACCGCCTGATCGCGCTGGCCGGCGGTCTCAATCAAGGCGTCAACGGCACGCCGCGCGCCGCCGATTTTTTCAATCTCTATAACGCGCTGTCCTCGGCTCCGGCGACGCCCGACCCCTGCCCGCGCGATTTTTCTCAGCGCTCAAAGGCCGAACGCGCCCTGATCCGCCGCGACCTGGGCTTGAGCGAAAACCGGCGATACGCGCCCTGCTTCACCTTGGGCAGCAACGCCGTTCGGCTCGACTTCGCCGACGATCCCTTTTTCGATGCCTGGACGTTCGAGCGCGACGTTCAGGGACATTTTTACGGCCTGAGCCTTCCCGGTCTTCAGGCCATCTGGTCGCTGGAGCCCTAAAATGATGAGACACTTTATGAAGATGCCCTCTTTCGTTCGCGTAACCCTGAGTGCCCTGCTGCTGTGCAGCGTGTCCGCCTGCGCCACCGCACCCGCCTCTGGGCCGGCCTCTGTCCCGCAACTGACCGCCGCGACCGCCAACCCGGCGGCGGCGCTGCAAAGCGGCGATTATGACGCCGCGTTGAAGGGGTTCGGCGATGCCGCGGCGCGTGAGCCGTCCGATCCGGCGCGTCAGACCCTGCTGGGGTTGGCCTATCAGGCCTCGGCGCAAGGTTCAGGGCAAGGTTCAGGGCAAGGCGACCCGGAAAAACTCGACCTCGCTCTGGCCGGCTACGATCTGGCGCTGCGCAGCGGTCAGGACGCCTTCTGGGCCGCCGCGCTGGCCGGCAAGGCGGCGTTCGACAAGGGCCGTTATACGCAGGCCCAGAGCTACTATGCGCGCGCCGTCATCTCCCGCCCCGACGATCCGCGCGCCCTGCTCGGCCTGTCGATGAGCGCCTACATGGCCGGCGACCCGCAGATGGCGGCGCTGGTCGCGGAACGCGCCGCATCTGTCGCCAGGGATCGACCGACGCAGGCCTCGGCGCTACGTATGGCAACGCTATCGAACACCGCCGCCGGACAGACCAACAGCGCGGCCCTGACCTATCAGAAGCTGGCCCTGATCGCGCCGGAAGAGGCGATGCAGGTACAGCCCCGTCTCGGCGATCTGACGCGCACACAGGCCGCCGACCCCGTCATGACGCCTGAGCCCGTCTCCGCTGCCGCCCCGGATCAGGTATCGGTCGATGTCGCCATCATCCTGTCGCAGAATTCGCAACGCGACTCGATCGGTCTGAATCTGCTCGACGGCCTGCAGGTCCAGTACGGCCGGCAGGATCTTCAGACCCATTCCGGCAGCGATGCCGGCGTGGCGCGGACCATCACCGACACCATCAGCATTCCCCAGCTCACCTATAATCTCAACCTCTTCAACCGTTTCGGCCAGCACTATCAGGTCGTCGCCCGTCCGATGCTGACCGCCTATCGCGGTGAGCCTTCGGACTTCTTCGTAGGGCGCTCGACCAAGGTGGCGGTGAAGGGCGTCAACTTCTCCCAGCTCGAAAACATCGACATCGGCACGCAGGTCAAGGTGACACCTGTCGACATCACCGCCGAAGGTTCGCGCCTGCGCATCGAAGTCACGCGCTCCTTCCTCGCCGGCGAACCGGCGGGCAATTTCAACGAAGCGCTGAACACCTGGCGGCAGACCGTTTCGACCACGGTCGAGGTGAAGTTCGGCACCACGCTGATCCTGTCGGGCCTGTCCGAAAGCGTGCGCGACTCCTCGGTGACCAAGACGCCGATTCTGGGCGATGCGCCCCTGATAGGGTCTGGCTTCAACCGCCGCGTCACCAATGATCGCCGCGACGCCGTGCTGGTGCTCGTCACCCCCTCGCCCGCTCAGGCCTTCAAGAGCGAGCCGTGGGCGCGCCCCGCTGATGTGGAGCGCCTGATCGGCTTGTGGCACACGACCGTGTCCCCCGGTTCCGATCTCGGCACCATCACCACCAACCTGTCGCGTTCACGCCTGTTCAGCCGGGCGCGCAAAACCGATGCGCCGCTGAACTGGCCCAGCCTGCCCCGCGATCAGGGCGAAATCCTGAAGGAACTCATCCTGCCCTGATCCTGTTGTGAGCCCGTTTGGAAAACCTCATCATGCGCTACCTTCTTTTCCTCACCGCCGCGGTCCTTTCCCTTACCGCCCCGGCTGCCCACGCCGCCGTCGAGTCCGTCCACAGCGCCGCCCTGCGGGAGAGTAATGGCAACTGCAAAGGCGATCAGAGGACGTGGCAAGCCTCGCGTCTATCGGACATGGGCAAGGTGCTCAATCTGATCGGGCCGGGCGAGTTCACGCTCGAACTCTTCGCGCACGGCATAGATATCGATCCCAACGCGATCCATATCAGCGGTTCAAACACCATTCGGATCGTCTCGCGCAAAGGGACGAACGGTCCCGCCAATCTGCGAGCCGGATGCGGCGGTATCGGCTCGGTTCAACTCACTCTCAAGGTCAGTTCCGTGACGTCGCACCAAGACGCCAGGCTGCATGTCGGTGACGAATTTCTGGCGGTCACCGCCAAGACGCGCAATGTGACAGAACTGTACTGGCGGCCTCAGGAAGTCACGGTTGCGAGCAACTGCCTCAAACGCTTCTATACCGACTCGCTGAGAGGCGCGATCGACATGCCGACCGCGGTGCGAATGCTTCAGAAGCCCGATACACCATCGTCGCTTGAACTCCGGATATCGCCCTCGGCCCTGAAACAGGCCTGCCGCGACCATCTCAATGGCACGCTTGCGCTCAATTTCGACTGGAAGCGCGAAACACCACCCGGCCATGCCCTGTATGACTCTGCGGCCACCGAACCGGTCCGGATTACGGTGAAGCGCACCCAACAGGCCAACAATATCGTCAATTTCGCCCTGCCCCCCTATGAACGGACGCAAGAATGGACCGAGACATCGCTGCGTCTCGACCTGAGCGACCTCTCCGACTTTATCGGCACCACCACTTACGAAATCAGCGCAACGCCGGCCTACCCCTCGCAAAAGCCGTTGATCCTGACGGTGCAGTCCGAACCGGCCAATGGCGTGCGCGATATGACCCTCAGTGCACCTGCGCCGGTCAGCGCCGACCGTCGGCTGCGCGCCAGCTACACGCTTCAGGTGCCCACCGCACCCGGCACGCAACTGCAATGGTCCACCCTCGCGTTCAACGAGGCCACATTGCAAAGCCTGCACACCTGTTACGCGGTCCCGGAAGGCACGATCACGCCCCGCGACGGCGTCACCACGGGCATGCTGGAACTGCTCCTCACCGACGCACCGGGCTGCGCCGGGGCGCTCGGTTCCGTCACCGTGAAATTCATCCGCGACAACCGGCCATCCAGCTACACCGGCAGCAGCCAGGACGAACCGCTGGCGGGCAAGACGGCCAATATCACCCTCCCCCGGAAGGTCTCGCTCGACCGGCCCTATCTCGCCCCCGTCACCGCCGCTCCGACTCTGGCGCAACCGCCCAGATCGATCGGTACGACCAAACCGTAAGCGTCCGCGTTTTTCCCCTCAGCTCCAAAAGGAAATCCCGATGTCCAGACATCTTTTCGCGGCCCTGCTATGCGCGGGCGCCAGCACCCTCCCCTTGTCCGCAATCGCCCAGATCCGCACCCCGCAGATCGTGCCCGGCGCGCAGCAATCCCTGCTTGAAAACCGGCTGGAAACCACGCGCAAAGCCAAGCTGTCGCACATTATGGGCGTCGACACCTCCGACAGCCAGTGCGGCACCTACGACCCGGCGGGCCTGAGCAACCCGGTCATCTATCGCAACGATTCCGGCGCGGGGCGTCACATCGAACTTTTCGCCGGCGACACCGGTCTGGTGCTGATCGGCGATAATCTCGACCTGGTGGAAAAGGTCGTGCTGAACTACGACCCTGGTGAAGGCAGCGACATCACCGGCACCATCGTCTCGCGCCGCAACGGCAATGCGGCCTGCGGCGAAGAACCGGCCGACAAGGTGCTGACCGTCCGCCTGAACATCCCGGTCGTCAATTCGGCCCGAAAGACCTACGGCGCGCTGGAACTGTACGCCAAGACGGCCTCGCTGCTCAAAAACCCGCCCAAGGTGCAAAATCCCAACGATCCGTGCCTGCCGCAGAACATCAATCTCGAAGCCGGTCTGCCGCCGCAATGCGCCCCCGGTTACGTGCCGCTGAACGAAGTCGTCGGCCTGGTCATTCTGCCCCTGCCGGAACTCACCGGACAGCGGGGCATCGATGAAACCGACTTCGCCCCGGACATGGCGCGCGACCTCACGGTCGGCGGCATCAATCTGGATCAGTTCACCAACCTGCGCCTCGATCCGGGCAATCTGTCGCAGGCCGGCGGGCGCGGCTCGATCAGCGGTTCGCGCTTCGTCCGTCCGACCAGCCCGCCGCAGCCTGAAAGCCGCATCGAGACCAGGGCGGCATGGGAAGGCGTCCCGGGCTTCGCGATATGGAATTTCGCGCTGGTGCCGCAGATTCAGATGAAGCGCCAACCCAGGGGCGGCGCGGCGCGTCCCTTCGCCAGCTCCGCCACGCTGCGCGAGGTCAACGACACGATGTGGGGCGCCGCCGACGATCGCCGCCGGACCTTCCGCTCCACGCGATTTGCCGGTGAGCCGCTCAACTTCCGCTTCGAGATGCGGGCTCGCGTCAACAACCCGCCGCCGGAGACGTCGCCCATCGACGGCTTCGATCCCGGAAACCGGCTGTATGAAACGACCGGCGGCACGACGATGGTCGGCAACAGCCCCGGCGAAAGCCAGCAGATCCTCACGGCCCTGAAAAGCAAGGCCTGGTGCTCGACCCTGCCGGTGCCGGCGCCCGGTCCGAACGGCGCGCGCACTGTGGCTCTGGGCACGACGACGCTCGGCCCGATACAATGGGGGGTGAAGAATATCAGCACGACGGCTTTCAACGGCAACATCACCGCCGAACTGAAGCTGGGCGGCCGAACGGTCGACACGCTGAGTTTCAACGGCACGCTGGCCGCCGGCGGCACACAGGTCAAATCCTACACCCGTCCGACCCAGACCGTGAGCGTCGCCCGCGAGAGCCTCGGCGACGTCTGCTATCACGTTGGTCAGGACAGCGATCCGGTCGTTGAAAACAACGGCTACACTATCCGCATCACCACGCCCGGCTCGGCCACCGAGAGCCTGCGCACCTTGCCGTAATATGGCGTCCAGTCTCCTGCGAAGGGGTGACACATTCGGCAAAGAATGTGTCACCCCTTCGCAGGAGACGCTTATATCAGGGTTGGATTTTCTGACCTGCCAGCACAGCGCCCGCCTCATCACCCGGCGCGAAACGATCAGCAATGAATCAGGCCTCGCTCATTCAAGCGATTAGACATGCACAGGAATAGCGCCCACGGCTTCGGCCTATTTCCCCGGCGCCGCGTAAGCGCCCCCGCCAAAGTCGACGCGTTCAGAGCCGACCTTCGCGCCGCCACGGAAATAGATGGCCAGCAGAGAGCCGTCCGCCTGACGATACAGTTCCAGACAACGATCCTGTCCGCCGCCGACAAAGATACAGACATTCTCCTTGCCGATCTTGTAGCTGCCCGACGATAGGCCATAACCCTCGGCACGGTATTCACCGCCCTGTCCGAAATAATGGGTGATGTTTGCCGCCGTGCGCATCTGCGCGCCTTCCACCAGCGCCTTCAGTTCCTTGCCCTGAACCGGCTTGATGTCTTCCTTCGCGGACGACAGGCCCGGAAAGGCGGCAAGCGCAACGAGCAGGGCCATCTTTTTCGATACAGTATTCATCAAAAACTCCCGTAAATATATGCGTGTCTGGTCAATATGAAGCATCGGCCGGCGATGGGGCCGTTCGTAGCGGGCTCAGTGCACGAAGCGCGCCAAAATGCGCGCCTGACGTGTTCTTTAGCGTGTTTTTTTAAAAGATTATTAACCAGGCGTCCCCGGCGGCAAGCAGAGCCAGACGCAACCTGACATTACTTTAACTTGTGCACCGACACGCCAGGGGTAGTGTTCTCTCCACGCATCGGGAGCCTGTCATGCTGGAACCTCTGTTATTCGCCGCGTCTCTTCTGGCCACGCCGGTAATGGCCGAAGCGCCCGATCCCCGCATGGCACGCATCGAGGCGGCCGCCGCGGAGGTTCCGCAAGGCGAAGGCGCTCCCCCGCTTCGACTCAGCCTCGACGCTCTGATGAAGGCCTATGATGCGCCCGGCCTCAGCATCGCCGTTGTCGAGAAGGGCCGGATCGCCTGGGCCAAGGGTTACGGCGTCACAGAAACCGGCGGCACAACGCCCGTGACCACGCACACCCTGTTTCAGGCCGCCTCGATCAGCAAACCCGTCGCCGCCGCAGGCGCCATGGTACTGGTTCAGACCGGGAAGCTGGACCTCGATACCGACGTCAACACCCGGTTGAAAAGCTGGAAAGTGCCAGACAACGCCTTTACGGCCACCCAGAAGGTGACGCTGCGCCGCCTGATGTCGCACACGGCGGGCCTGAGCGTACATGGCTTTCCCGGCTACGATATCGACGCCCCTCTGCCCACCGTGACACAAATCCTCAACGGTGAGGCTCCGGCTAACACGGCCGCGGTGCGCGTTATTTTCGAACCCGGATCGAAACAGCAGTATTCGGGCGGCGGCATCACCGTCGAACAGCTCCTGATGACCGACGTCACCGGCGAAAGCTTTCCGGCGCTGATGGATCGATTGGTGCTGAAGCCCTTCGGCATGATCGACAGCAGCTACGCCCAGCCTTTGCCCACGGCGCAGGCGGAGGCCACGGCCGCAGGCACTTACGGCAACGGTAAGCGCGTTCATGGCCGCTCGCACATCTATCCCGAAATGGCCGCGGCGGGGCTGTGGACCACGCCGTCCGATCTGGCCCGCTTCTCCATCGCTATCGCCAATGCGCGTAGCGGCCGTAAAACGGACGTTCTTACTCAGGCGACCGCCACCGAAATGCTGACCAAGGCCCCCAATGGCGATGCGCTCGGCTTCTTCACCGACGATAAGGTTCCGGGCCTCTTCGGCCACAATGGCGCCAATGAAGGCTTTCGCTCGCTGATGGTGATGAACTGGCAGACTGGTCAGGGCATCGTCATCATGGTCAATTCCGACAACGGCAGCGAGATCAGCGCCATGATCATGCAGCGTTATGCCGCAGAATACGGCTGGAAGCAGGATCTCGGGCCGGTCAAGGGCTTCTCCCTTATTGCCAAAACCCAGGGCGTGGATGCCGTGCTCGCCCGCTATGACGCCCTGCGCAAGGCCAATCCTTCCAGTGTGGCCGAATGGGAACTGAACAGTCTGGCCTATACCCTTCTGCGCGGCGGTCAGAATATGGAGGATGTGCTGAAACTGCTGCAGCACAATGCCGAACTCTATCCGGAGTCCGGCAATGTCTACGACAGTCTGGGCGAGGCCTATATGGTCATGGGCCAGAAGGAAAAGGCGATTGCCAATTACCGCAAGTCTCTAGAGAAGGACCCCGGCAATACCAATGCCGTCGCCAAGCTCAAAGAGCTTGATCGTTAGAGCGGAATGATTTCTGATGGAATCATTCCGCTCAAGCCGCCATTGCGGCGGCGGCCAAGGTGGCGGAGCCACCGCCCGGCGAGGGCGTAAACAAAATCTAGATCATTATGTTTCCATAAGAAAACATAATGATCTAGCCAATGAAACAGGCCGCAGCCTAAGCTGCGGCCTGTGTTTTGAGACTAACCCGGCCTAGTTCAGGCTGTAGCTCAGGCCCGCACGGATCGACCAGCTTTCCAGACGGTCGCCATTATGCACATTGGCTTTGACAAACCCCTTGAGGTCCGGCGTGTTGCGCATCTGCGCGGTCAAGCCCGCAGAGACCTGACCGAAGCTGTCGAGGCGCTGACCGGCGATCCACACCGGCGCGCTGCCCGCACCCGAACGGTAGGCCGTCTGGGTGTCTGACGCGTCTTCGTTCCACACGCTCAGTTCGCCATAGGGCTGCCACAGGACGTGGCGGCTGCCGAGTTCCGTGCCGACCTTGACACCGAAGTGCAGGGCGCGGCTTTTGAGGCGCGCGACCTCGACCGAACCCAGGCCGGTCGGCAGGGTCAGGGCGTCGAGATCGATCAGGCTTTCGACATAGCCCGCCGACGGTTGGACCGTGTAGTGGCCGAAGGTCTTGACGCCGGACACCGTGGCCGAAACCGTATCGCCGCGGCCCTTGAGTGCAGCGCCCGCCACGGTGAGAACCGGGTTGGACACCTTGAGGCGCAGCAGGTCGTGACGGTTCTGCAGGCTTAAGCGCAGGCCGCCGCGAGTGACCAGCAGATAAGCGCCATAGTGCGGCACGTCATAGGTCGTTACCGCGCCGAAGAGGTCGGTGTCGCGGCTCTTGCCGTCGGTCGAACCGGCGAGGATACCGGCGCGCAGATTCACGCCCGAACCGCCGATATTATAGACCCCGGCGTCGAAACCGTATTGCGTACCGTCCTGCAAGGCCTTGGCGCGGCTGATACCGTCACGCGAATAGGTGTCGGAAATCGCCGCACCGGATTCCAGATCGGTTTGGCTGGTATAGGCTTCGGCCCAGGTCCGGCCCATCCACTGGTTGGCGCCGAACTGACCCTTAGTGTCGATCGCGCTATCGGGCAGGTCGGACAGGGTCAGGTTCTGGCCGGTGACGAAGGCGGTGACGCCCGTCGCTAGGCTGGCGAGCGCCGGGGTGTTCAGGGTGGAAACGATGCCCCAGTCATTGCCGCCGTCGATCTTGCGGAAGTCATAATTGATCAGGGCGCGCGTGTTGAGCGCCGCTTGGGTGTCCGCATCCGTCGCAACGGTGAAGGTGGCCGTGCTGTTGCCGGCGGCGATCAGCACGACCGGGGCCGACAGATAGGTCTTGGCCGCGTTGAGGTTACGCAGGCGGATGGTCGACTGTCCCGCCAGGCTGGCGGCGGTCAGTCGGTCCGCCGCACCGGTCGCCAAGTCGACGTCGAACGACAGGACCGAACCGGCCGAACCCGTATAGGCGCCGGTCAGGGCGATGGTGTCGCCGGTGCGGCCGTTGAGCATGGCCACGGTGCCGGCATTGCTCAGCGAAGCGGCGTTGAGGTGACCTGCCCCGGCGGTTGTGCCGACCAGTATCGTCGCATTGGCGGCATTGGTGACGCTGCCCGCGCCGCTCAGCGTCGTGGCGTTGACGTTCAGCGTGCCCGAATTGGCGATGGCTGCGCCGTTGAACGACAGGTCGCCAGTCAGGGTGAATACGCCTGAATTGGTCAGAGCGCCGTTGATCACGCCACGCGCCTGCGCCGTGCCGCTGTTCGTCACGGCGCCATTGATGCGGTTGGTGGAGATCAGGGTGCCCGAAGAGGCGATGGCGCCGTTCCAGACGCCGCTATTGGTCAGGGTGCCGGTGTTCGAACGCACCGCGCCCGTCCACATGCCGGTGGCGCGGTTGAGGATCGTGCCGCCATTGGTGTTGACGATGGCGTTGGCCACGCCCGCATTATCGATAGTCCCGGCGTTGTCCAGATCGTCGGTCAGCGTGCCGCCCTGAGCGATAACGATTTGACCACCGGTCAGGTTGGCGACGCCGCCCGCCGTCAGCGACGTGCCGTTACCGATAGCGACGGTACCTGTGTTAGTCAGCGGGCCGGTCGTCGTCAGGCTACCCGTCGTCGTCAGAGCGCCGGAATTATCGATCGCGCCGGTCGTGCCGCGCGCCTGCAACGTGCCGGTGTTGGTGACCACACCATTGATCGTGCCCGTCGTGACCAGCGTCCCCGAAGAGGCCATATTGCCGTTCCAGACACCGCTATTGGTCAGGGTGCCGGTGTTCGAACGCACCGCGCCCGTCCACACACCCGTGGAATCGTTCAGGATCGTCCCGCTGTTGCTATTGACGATGGCGTTGGAGGTCCCGGCGTTTTCATACGCACCGGCATTGTCCATATCGTCGGTCAGCGTCCCCCCCTGAAGGACGATCACCTTGCCGCCCGCCAGATTGCTTAGACCACCCGCCGTCAGGGTGCCGCCATTGCCGACAACGAAGACGCCGCCGTTACTGACCGTAACCCCCGACGTGTTGAGAATGCTGCCTGTGAGACGGACCTCGGCGCCGTTTTCGATCGTCGTTGCACCCGTATAGGTGCTGACGCCCGTGAGGACCAGATAACCGCCGGAGCCGCTGTTGATAAAGCGAATGCCGCCGCCGCTCGTGGCGTCTGTAAGCTGCCCGCCGAGAGTATTGATCAGGCCCGATACATCGAGGGCGTTACCGGCATTATTGGCCAGTTGGAAATGGTCGGCATAGGTGTGGTTGCCGCTCGTGAAGTACAGCGTACCGCCATTGAAGACCGGATTGAGCGTCGAGCCGAGATTGGCCGCGTCGAAACCCGATGCCGAAGACGTATCGATATCGGTCGTGGTCGGCGTGCCGGCGAAGGTGCCCCAGTTGAAGGTCGTGCCCGTGGCGAAGAACGAAACCGGCGTGGTGAACGCCGTATTCGGTGAGTAGGTCGACAGGAAGAGATAGTAGGTCTGACCCGCCGTCAGATTGGCTCTGAAAGCCGAACAGACACCGCCGCAACCGATCGAGGTGACCCCCGCCTGAGCCAGCAGTCCGGCATTGTCGTCATTGCCGACCAGCGCGTTGACGCTGGGGTTCAGCGGATCGAAGCTACCGCGGTAAAGGATCGAGATGGGGTCGAAGTTCGCTTCATAAACCCCGAACAGCGCGTTGGTCACATCGGTCGTCGGCGTAAAATAGACCGTCACATAGTTGTAGAGATAATTGCCCGTCGCCAGATTCGAGAGATTGGAGAGCGGACCGTTGCCGAGATAGGCCTGATTAAGGCTGATCTGCGCGGGCGTCTGACCGGTGACGCTGTAGGTCGAGGTCTGGGCACTGGCCGACAGCGCGGCAGCAGACACGAAAGCGAAGGCGGATGCGCCGGCCAGAAGCCGGGTTACTGAACTGAGTTTACGCATGAAAAAGACGATACCTTACTATAATACAGGATGCCCTCTCCTAAACCTTAAAGTTCTAAGATCGCCTTTACGGCGAAAAATTACGTTGATATTCGAAAAGCTGTGGATCTAATGGGCGACGGCGGAAACGCCCGCTTCTTTGCCTCTCACGCCGGCCGTGACGGATAGGCGCGGCTGAAGTGCAAAACCAGCACCGCCGCCAGATAGACCGTGCCCGCCACAAGGAAGATCGGCACGTAAGAGCCGGTGAATTCCAGAACCACGCCCGACAGCATGGCCGTCAGCATGGCCCCGATCGCGCCTGCCGCACCGCCGATGCCGACGACGCTGCCCACCACGTCCTTGGGGAAAAGGTCCGACGGCAGGGCGAGCAGATTGGCCGAAAAGGCCTGATGCGCGGCGGCGGCCAGAGCGACGATGGCGACCGACACCCACAGCCAAGGGCTGAACGGCACCGCGACCAGCGGCAGGATGAGCAGCGCACAAGCCGCCATCACGCCCTTGCGCGCGCGGCCGACCGACAGGCCTCTGGCGATCAGGCGTGACGATGCCCAGCCGCCGATAATGCTGCCGATGTCGGCCAGCGCGAAGATCATCAACAGGGGCAGGCCCAGCACGCTGAGGTCGAGACTATGCGTGCGATGGAGAAAGTCCGGCAGCCAGAACAGGTAAAGCCACCAGACCGGCACGGTAAGGAACTTCACCACGATATAGGCCCAGGCGCGGCGCTCCTTCATCAGGCTCGCGAACACGGCCCAGGTCAGACGCGGGGACGGCGCGGATGGAACTGTGTCTGCCATCGGTGGCTGACGATAGACCGCCAGCCACAGACCGAGCCACAGGAAGCTGAGCGCGCCCGTGATCAGAAACGCCCCGCGCCAGCCGTAGGTTTGCGTAAGGATGGGCACAGCGGCGAGCGTCAGCAAGGCCCCGGACGAGGCCCCGGCATTGAACAGACCGATGGCCAGCGCTCGTTCCTGCGGCTTGAACCACTCCGAAATAGCCTTCAGACGTGCCGGAAAGGTGCCGGACTCCCCGACCCCCAGCACGAAGCGGATCAGGCCGAACTGCGCCAGACTGCTGGCCAGACCGAGCATCGTGTGCGCCGCCGCCCAGACGGTGAAGGCCGCCGCATAACCCCGGCGCGCGCCGAAGCGGTCCATGATCGGGCCGAAGGTCAAAAAGCCGAGGAAGAAGGCCGCATGAAAGGCGATGACGACGCCGGAATAGTCGATTTCCGACCACCCCAACTCGGCCTGCATCATCGGCTTCAGCAGGCCGAACATTTGCCGGTCCATATAGGTCAGGCACGACGCCAGAAAGATGAGGCCGACGACCCCCCATCGTTCGCGCCGCGCGCCCGTTTCCATAAGTGTCTCTGCCCCGTCTTTTTTTGTGTCTCCGATCATGGGCCAAAGACCGAGCCTTGTCACGCCGCTGTAAGCGGTTCGCTCACGGCCGTGTCGGTATGGCCACGCTGAAAGGGACGACGGGCAGGCCGCCCTTGCCGTAGAGATTGACCGGCGGCGAACCCTGCCAGGCGTAACGGACCTGACGCGCGGTGGCATCGGCGGGCAGGCGGACGCTGTCGCCCTCGACCTGCGCCGGTACGAAGCGGCACTTGCCCGCGCCGTCGCACAGCTCAAACGTCGCCGCCTCGTGCGAGCCGTAGGCGATCAGGCTGCCGCCCGTATCGGCAAGGCGCACACGGATGCCATCCGCCGCGGTTTCGACGGCGGCGGGTGAAGGCGCAGGGAGGATTTTGCGCCCGTAGGCCAGACGCAGCATCTCGTTGCCCAGCCGCTCGCCGACCTCGTCCTTGTGCGCCGGGTGGATGTCGTAGGAGACGCCAAGGTCGATCAGAACGGCCAAGCCCATGCGCGGATCCTTCGCCACGGTCAGGCGCTGCGCCTCGCGCAGTTTCGCCCAGTCGCCATCGGTCGGTACGGCGCTGCGCGGGCCATAACCGGGCAGTTGCGCGATAACGACCGGCAGGGTCGGATCGTTGAAGAAACGCCGCCACGACGAGGCCCACAGCCCCAGCAAGGCCGGATAACCCTCGGCATCGGCGGTGTTGGTCTCCCCCTGATACCAGGCGATGCCCTTGAGCGGGAAGCCGTCGAGCGGGGCGACCATGCCGTTCCACAACATGCTGACGCCACGCGGCGCGGCCCACGGCACGAAGGGCGGTTCGGCCTTCCAGTTCCGGCGCTCGGCGCCCGTCTGATACTTCCACGGTCCGGACAGATCGACCGCCGGCGCGCCGCTGAGATCGAGACGCACATCGCCCGCCTTACCCATCAGGCCCCCGGCCCCGCGCTCGTCGAGGACGCGGATAGCGATAAGATTGCGCCCGGCCTTCAGCACCCCCGCCGGAATGGCGTAGGCGCGGTTTTCGCTGCCCAGCAGCGTCGCCCCGACCAACTGACCGTTGATCCACACCTGATCGCGCTCGTCGATGCGCCCCAGTTTCAGGGTGGCGGTTTTGCCCGCCTGTTCCGCCGTCAGCTCCACCGCGCGCCGATACCACATCAGGCCGTCGAAGGCGCGCAAGGACCCGATGCCCGAACGCTCCCATACGCCCGGCAACGGCATTTGCGGCCATTGCGAGTCGTCGAAACCGGCGGTGTGCCAGGCGCTCGCCGCCGGATCGGCGGTTTTGGCCCAGGCGTCCGTCGCGGCGACAAGCTCCGCCGTCGCGGCCCTGGGGTCGGCAGCATAGGCGCTCAGGCGCTTTATGTCGTCAGCATAGGCCGGGAGGGTCGCCAAAGATTCGGGCGATATCCAGTCCTCGATCGAGGTGCCGCCCCAGGAGGATTGCACCAGACCGATGGGCGCGCCGGTGCCGGCCCCCGCCAGGGTGCGCGCCATATGCCAGCAGGCGGCGGAAAAGTCCGGCAGGCTGTCGGGTCCGGTGGCCGACCAGCCCAGATCAGGCGTCACGAAACGGTCGGTACGCGGGCTGGCCGTGCGCTTGACCTTGAAGATGCGCACGGGCTTGCCCTGCCCTTCCTCGGCGGTGCGCTTCGGATAAGAGGTGTCGCTGACCGACAGGTCCATGTTCGATTGACCCGAACAGAGGAACACGTCCCCCGCCACCACATCGTTCAGGCGCAAGCTTCCACCCGATGAGGCATCGACCTCCAGCACGCCGCTCGCCCCGTCAGGAATGGCGGGGAGTGTCACGCGCCAGCGGCCGTCGCTGCCTGTCTTGCCACTGGCCGACACCGTGGAAAAGCGCACCGTGACGGTCGCACCCGCCGGCGCGTCGCCGCGCAGGCTGACGGCCTTGCCGCGCTGAAGCACCATATGGTCGGTGAACAGCGGATCGATTCTAATCGCAGTCTGGGCGTGGGCGGCCGAAGCGAGAGCCATTAGGCTCACCCCGAAGACCGCGGCCCGGGGGGCGGCAATCCTGATCATGCGTGTCTTCCTGTGTTCCGTCTTGTTTTCCCCATCTGCGCAAAACAGCGGGCTTTGCACAAGGCGTAATGCAAAACCGATACCGGTGTCTATTTTTTTCTCGGCCCTAAGACCTAAGTCTAATTCCTTTATTGAAAAGACCAAACCGTTCCACACAGATTCAAACTTGACACCGGTATCGAATTTGATTTACCCAAATGGGATAATCGGGCGAAAGACAAAACAGCCCCGGAGGAACACCCATGATGCCATCTCTCCCTACGGGCTTCCGGCCCTTTAAAACCGCGTGCCTCACCTCGGGCGCCGTTTCTTCGCTGATCCTGCTGGCGGGCCTCAGCCAGCCGGCCATGGCGCAAACCAGCGAATCCGCCGCCAATGACGACGGCGTCGAAGTCGTTGTGGTGCGCGGCATTCGCGGCTCGCTCAACGACGCCTTGGAAATCCGCCGAAAATCGGATGTCATTCTGGACGGCATTTCCGCCGACGATATCGGATCGACCCCCGACCTCAATCTCGGCGAGGCGCTGCAGCGCATTCCCGGCGTACAGATCAATCGCTCCGACGACCGCCGTGACGCGACGATCAGCGTGCGCGGCCTGCCCAGCGAATACACCAAGACGACGGTGATGGGCCAAAGCATCGCCGCTCCGACCCTGGGCACGCGCGGGTCGGGCAATCCCTTCGGCATTTACGACGCTTCGATCTTCGGCGGTGCCGATGTGGTCAAGTCCTTCTCGGCCGACATGCCGGCGGGCGGGCTCGGCTCGGTCGTCAATCTGCGCATCCGCCCGGCCCTGTCGCGCAAGGAAGGCGGCGTTTTCCGCGCCGAAGCGCAATGGGAAGAGACGACGGCCAAGCTCAATCCGGCCTTTTTTCTCACTGGCTCAAAGAAGCTGTCGTCCGATTTCGGCATCTACGGCACCCTGTCCTATTCGCGTCAGTTGTTCCGCCGCGACACCATCCGCATCAACGCCTATACCGCCTATACGCAGGCCCGCCTGACGCAACTGGCGGCGACCAATCCGGCCTTCGCCATCCCGGCCACAACTGACGGCGTCGCCAATCAGGTCGTTTATCCGTCAGAAGTCCGTCAGTATTCGCGCACCTCGGACGGCTATCGCCTGTCGGGCGCCGCCGGCTTCGAATGGCGCGTCAATGACGCCCTGAACGTCCGCGTCGACGCCATCGCCACGCGCCGCGACCTTGACGAGGCCAATCTCGACATCCTGACCGCCTTTGCCTCGGACACGACGGGCATCGTCACGCCGCTGAGCAATCCGGTGAAGGTGGGGCAATTCGACCGCGGCTCGGACGGCACGGTCGAAAACGTCTATGTCGTCAACAAGATCCAGGCCAGCGACGTGCAACTGCCGATCGGCAATCGCGGTATGCCGTCGATCGACGAAAGCTTCGCCCTCTATCCGCAGATCAATTTCCGCACCGGGGCCTGGCGTCTCGACGCCATCGGCACGATTTCCGAAGCGCTCGGTACACGCGATGAATTCCTCTACGAACAGCGCGTTCAGCCGACGACCGGCCGCACCGACACCAATGGCGACGGCATAGACGATACGACCAACGGCATCACCGCCGTGCTCGACACCGGTCTCGGCAATTACAAAAACTACCAGTTCGACCTCAACCTGCCCTCGCGCCTGCTCAACGTCACCGGCCCCTATACGGTCAGCGGCGGCAACGGCACCCAGGCGCGCAATGGCCTGCGCCCGGAAAACGTCGTCCTCACCGCCAGCGGCGCCAACCACCGCGTCCGTCGCAACATGTACGCGCTGGACCTGAAGGCCGCGCGCGAACTGGATTTCGGACCCGTAACCAGCGTCGAATTCGGCGTCTACTATTCCAAGGAGAAGGCGCGCCAGATCTATCAGGAAAACGCCAATCTGGGCCTTCAGCTCAACAATCTGACCAATGACATCTTCAAGCTGAACGACGCGGTGACGTCGGGCGGCAACTTTTTCGGTTCGGGCGCGCCCAATGCCGAGATCAATAACTTCTGGTCCGTCGATTACCGCCTGATCCAGCAGCAGATCTTCCCGGTCCTCAACACCATACCGACCAATGTCGGCTTCACCATGACGACGGCGCAACTGGCGACCTTCTTCCCGGAACTGACGCCCGCCGCGCGCACTCGCATCACCTATGCCAAGATACTGGAACTGGCGCCGCGCAACGAACTGTCGGGCATGATCCAGCGCTTCCCGCTCAACCGCGTGGCGGGCCAGAACTTCCGCGCCTCGCGCGAAAACCTGGAGGCCTTCGCCCTGACGCGCTTCGACTTCTCCGAAGTGATGGACCTCAAGGTGCGCGGCAATCTGGGCCTGCGCTACGTGAAGGCCGACCTGACGGGCCTGATCGAGGATCAGGCGCTGAAATTCTATCAGGCGCTCGGCTTCACCAGCGCGGACTTCCGCCCCGGCTACTTCCTGCCGCCGGAGCCCGCGGGCGGCAGCTACGACGCGCTCTTGCCATCGATGAACCTGATCGTCGACCTGACGCCGAAGCTGGTGGCGCGCGCCGCCTATTACGAGACGTTCGAGGCCTTCGACATGGTCGAGTTCTCGCCCGCCCCCACCCGCGTGCTCGAAAACGTCGATCCGGACACCGGCGAATCGCTCAGTTCCATCCGCATCGACATGAACCGCTTCGACCTCAAGCCGCGCAGTTCCAAGGCCTTCGACCTCGGCCTGTCGTGGTATAACCGCCGCGGCAATGTGGTCGCGCTGGGCTATTTCCACAAGACGATCGAGAACAATATCGTCGAGCAGAACAATTACTGCCCGGTGGGTCAGAATTTCGAGGTGGAAGGCCAGTCCTTCGGCCCGCTCTATGTCGACGGCACGGGCTTCTGCCGCATTCAGCAGGGCGCTACGACCGATATCGGCAATCAGCGCATCACCATCAACCGCACCATCAACGACCCGAACGAACTGACGGTCGAAGGCTTCGAGTTCCAGATCCAGCAGGATTTCTCCTTCCTGCCCGGCCTGTGGAAGAATTTCGGCATGGTGTTCAACGCTACCCAGGTCACCTCCAGCGGGGCTAATGGCTCGAAGCTCTATGGCGTCGCCGACAGCACCTACAACCTGATCGGCTATTACGAGGACGACAAGTGGCAGGCGCGTCTGGCCTATAACTACGCTTCCGACATCCTGCTTGAAGGCGGCTCGACCTTCACCGGCTCGTCCAGCCGTGTGCGGCCGCGCGGACAGCTCGACTTCTCTGGGGCCTATACGCCGAACGCCACGACCGAGGTTCGGCTTGAGGTCTACAACATCACCAATTCGCGCCGCGAAGAGTACGAGGGGGTGGAAGCCTTCAACCGCGTTGCAGATTATGACGGCATCACCTATTCCCTTAGCGTAACCAAGAAGTTTTAAGTTAAACAGGCGCTTTCAGTGGACGAAAAGAAACGGACCCCGGCGGCGAAGGCCCGCGACACGGCGACGGTCGTGCCCCTCCCGCGCAAGCCGGGGGCGGCCCTGACCATTACCGATGTCGCGGAATTCGCCGGAGTCTCGAAAAAGACGGTCAGCCGCGTCATCAACCGCGAGCCGATGAAGGCGGCGACGCGGGCGAAGGTCGAGGCGGCCATCGAGACGCTGGGCTTCGTGCCCAATGCGCAGGCCCGCGCGCTCGCCTTTCGCAAGAACTTCGTCATCGTCCTGTTCATCCACGACTCGACCTCGCCCATGGCGATGAAGTTTCAGCGCGGCGTGCTGTCGGCCATAGGCGACAGCGAGCTGGCGCTGGCGGTGCGACCGGTCGATCGGGAATCCCCCGACCTGCTGGCCGACATTGAAACCTTCCTCGGCCGTCAGAAGCCGATGGGGGCCATCTTCCTGCCGCCCCTGTCCGAGCGCGACGACATCGGCGAAATGTGCCAGCGGCTGAACATCAAATATGTCCGCGTCGGCTCGGCACAGCTCGACATGATGTCGCGCAGCGTCTGGTCGAACGACCGCGAGGCGGTGATGGGCGTGGTGCGCGACATCGTGGCGCTGGGTCACCGCCGCATCGGCTTCGTGCGCGGACCGCAAGGCTTCCTGTCGGCGCGCGAGCGCGAGGCGGGCTTTCGTCAGGCGCTGCAGGCGGCGGGGATCGCGCCGGACGAGGCCCTGTTCGCGGACGGTCTGTACAGCTTCGAGTCGGGTGTGACCGCCGGTCATGCCCTGCTCGACAGCCCGCAGCCGCCGAGCGTCATCTTCGCCAGCAACGATTCCATGGCCGCGGGCGTGGTGCGCGCGGCGCACGAAAAGGGCCTGCGGCTCCCGCGCGACCTGTCCATCGTCGGCTTCGACGACGGCCCCGTAGCGCTGCAACTATGGCCCTCCCTGACGACCGTCCACTGGCCGGTGGCCGAGATGGGCGTGCTGGCCGTGCACAAGCTGGTGCCCGAAACCCTGCCGGCCGGCGAAGACCCGGCCACCCTGCCCTCCATGGTCGTCTCGTCGCTGATCCGTCGAGAGTCCCTGGGCGAACCCCCGCGATGAAAGGTTACACGCCATGTCCGACACGCCTTCCCGCCGCGACGCTTTGCGCCGCCTGTCTGCCTTCGGGGCGGTCGGCATGACGGGGATGTTCCTGTCCGGTGAGGCTTTGTCGCAGACGCCGTTCACGCGCTCGGAGTCGCTGCCGTCATTGAAAGGGCTTCCGGACTATTCCTATGCCGGCTATGGCTTTGGCGTGACCGCGATTCCCAGCGAACCGGGCACGATCATCGACGTCGCGTCGCACGGCGCAAAGGGCGACGGCGAAACCGACGATTCCCGGGGGGTGCGCGCCGCGATTGAGGCCGCGCACAAGGTCGAGGGTAAGGTGACGCTGCGCTTCCCGGCGGGGCGCTTCGTCCTGACCGAGGTGCTGCGCATCGAGCGCGGCGACTTTGTCCTCGAAGGCGCCGGGCGCGACGAAGGCGGCACCGTCCTCTACTTCCCGCGCCCGCTGCGGCTGGTGGACGAGACCCAGACCCTGAAAGAACTGCGCGAATATATCCGCAAGGAGAACAAGCGGCAGATCGAAAAAGAGCGCAATATCGACTACTGGTTCAGCGAATATAGCTGGAGCGAAGGCTTTATCCGCGTCGGCATCCCCGGCACGCGCTACGCCGAATATCTCGCAGAGTACGATACGCCGCCGGACGTCCTGACGACCGGCACGGCGGGCAGCAAATGGGCGCGCCATTTGGATGTCGCCGACGCTTCAGGCATTAAAGCCGGACAGATTGTGCAAATCCAGTGGTTCTCGGACAAGGGCCGCGACAGCGCCATCCTCCGTTCGCTCTATGGCGACACCCCCCGCACCCTCGGTCAGCGCCACTACGATAATCCGGCGCGCGCTCTGGTCAGCCAGACGACGCGCGTCATCGCGGTCAAGGGCAACCGGCTGGAGCTGGGCGATCCGCTGCTGCACGCCGTATCCGCCGCCCAGCCCGCGCGCATCGTGCGCAAGGCGTTTCTGACGAATGTCGGGATTCAGGGCTTGCGCATCGAATTTCCCGATGCCCCGGCCTTCGGCCACCATCTGGAGGAAGGTTACAACGCCATCGCCCTGAACGAGATGTTCGACGGCTGGGTGCGCGACGTGACCATCCACAACGCCGATTCCGGCGTCCTGACCTATGACAGCGCCAGCCTGACCCTGAGCGGCATCTCAACGACCGGCGAACGCGAGGCCCACTATTCGGTCCATGTCGGCAATGCGCACAATGTGCTGGTCAAGGATCTGCTGGTGGCCAATCCCGTCATCCATCCGCTCAGCGTCAACACGCAGGCCACCCGCGCCGTCTATTCGCGCGCCGTGGTCCTGACGCGCGGCCTGATCGATCAGCACGCCGGGGCCAACCACGAAAACCTGTTCGATGCCGTGCGCCTGCACGTCCGGCCGAAAAAGGTCGACAATGCCTGGGTCCACGACACCTGGGCCGGAGGCGGCGCGGCCTACTGGCAGCCCAATCACGGCCTGCACAACACGACGTGGAACCTTGAGGTTATCGTTGAAGGCGGCGCGCCGTGGGACGCCGAAGTCGCTCTACGCGGCCTCAAGCAGGGCATCGGGGAAAACGTCATCGGCGTCTATGGTAACCGGCGCTTCAGCGTGACCTATCCCGACGCGGCGCGCATCGAAGGGGTCAACACCTGCTTCCATAAGGCGGTCTCTCTCTATGATCACCAGTTGGCGCGGCGCATACCCGCCCGCTAGAGCGCAATCCGATAAAGTGGGCACCACTTTTCGGAAAAATTGCGCGACCACTCAAAAACTTAAAGCGAGATGATGTTTCCACTTTAAATCATCTCGCTCTAAGATCAGGCCGCGTCCCGCAACAGGCTGTGCGCTTCGGCATCGGTCAGGAAATCGCCATAGGTCTCGCCCTGAACCAGGGCGCAGCCCTCGGTCATCAGCGCGCCGGCTTCGTCCAGCGAGCCGACGCCGTCGGCGACGACCGCCAGCCCCAGACCGCGACCCAGCCCGATCAGGGCATTGGCCACCGCGCGCCCATCGGAATCGCGTGCGGCCGCATCCGTCACGCCACGATCCAGCTTGATGCGGTCGGGCTTGAAGCGTCTGAGTTGCGAAAGCGTCGAATAGCCCGCGCCGAAATGGCTGAGGGTCACCGACACGCCGGCGGCGCGCAGGGCCTGCAACAGGCCGATGGCGGCGTCGGTTTCGGACACGAAGGTCGTTTCCGGCAAACGCACCTCCAGACGGTCGGCGCTGAGGCCGCGCGTCATCAGGGCCGAGGCGATGCGCAACGGCAGGGCCTGTTCGCTGAGTTGCGCCGGATAGAGGTCGATCGACAGGCGCACCTCAGGCGGCCATTGGGCCGCCGCGTCGCAGGCCTGCCCCAGAGTCAGCCCCGCGATGTCGTGGATCAGACCTATCTCTTCGGCGATGGCCAGAAAGCGCTCCGGCGGCACCGCCTGCCCCTGATCGGTCAGCCAGCGCGGTTCGGCTTCGAAGGCGCGGACCTGACGGGTGCGGATATCGACGACCGGACGGAAGACGGTCGTAATGCGTTCTTCGCTCAAGGCCTGGCGCAGGGCGTGCTCCATAGCGGCGCGTTCATTGACCTGACGGTCCATATCCTCGTCGAAGAAACGCATGGCCGAGCGGCGTTCGGCCTTGGCGCGGTAGAGCGCCACATCGGCCTTGCGCAGCAGTTCTTCGGCGTCCTCGGCATTCTGCGGGAACAGGGCGATGCCGATGCCCGTGCCGACATCATGGCTGGCCTTGCCGATGCGAAGGGGGGTTTTCAGCGCCTCGATGACGCGCAGCGCGATGGTGGTGGCGGTTTCCGGATTGGCAATATGGCGCAGGACGATGGCGAATTCGTCGCCGCCGAAGCGCGCCACCAGATCGCCCGCACGCATGACACCTTTCAGCCGCCCGGCGACCGCGATCAGCGCCTGATCGCCCGTTGCGTGCCCGTAGACGTCGTTGATGCGCTTGAAGCCGTTAAGATCAAGCAACAACAGGGCGTGCGACCCACCGGCCGCCGGGGTCTCGCCCAAAGCCGCGTGCAGGGTCTCGTCGAACTGCCGGCGATTGGGCAGACCCGTCAACTGATCCTCGAAGGCCAGCGAACGGACGTGGCGCTCCGCTTCGATACGGCCGCGGATTTCGCGCTTCTGGTCGAAATAACGGCGCAGGGAAAAGCCGAACATGCTGAGCGTCAGCAAGGTGCCGAGCAGCAGGGCCTCGTCCAGCTCGACGGCCTTTTCTTCCGAAGACAGACGGCCCTGATGGACGAAGATGTCGATCTCAAAGCCCAGATAGGCGGCGACGGAGAGTGCGGCGCCGATAACCGTCAGGTCTTGCAGGCTGTAACGGTGACGCATGATAAATCGCACAATAAACGCAAGGAACTGGGGAAACGCAAGGAACATAGAGAGGCTCCGGTGAGCTTGGTCCTAACCTACACGCCTTCGGTTAAATTTTTCTCCACCCTTCCCGTCGCTTACACCGCCACCTTTCGAGCACCTGCCCCCGGCCGCCGCGCATTGCGCGAGCGCGGACCGGCTGCGCCATACGGATCGACCTCTTCCGGCATGACCTTTGACGGACCCAGACCGCTGTTGTCCGTGCCGAGCAGTTCGTCCAGCGGCAGCGGTCTGGCGAAATAATAGCCCTGCAAACTGTTGCAGCCGGCGATCCTGAGAAGCCGCGCCTGAGCGAAATTCTCAACCCCTTCGGCGGTGACCTCGATCGACATGGCCTGAGCGATATTGACCGCCCCGGCAACCAGCGCCGCTGCCTGGCATTCGCGGTCGATATCGCCGGCCAGACTGCGGTCGATCTTGATGCGGTCGAACTTGAAACGGCGCAGCGAGCCGATGCTGGAATAGCCTGTGCCGAAATCGTCGAGCGCGAAGGTGACGCCGTGCTTTTTCAACTGGGTGATGGCAGTGATGGCGCGTTCGGGGTTTTCGACCAGATAACCCTCGGTGACCTCCAGTTCCAGTCGCGTGGACTCGAACGTTGTCTCGTTCAGGATGTCCACGACCCGCGCCTCGAAGTCCGGATCGCGGAACTGCGCCGGCGAGATGTTGACGCTGAGCTTCATCGGGCTGTGCGGCAGAAGCTGCTGACAGGCCCGCTTCAGCACGTACATGCCCAGATCCTCGATCAACCCGCTATCTTCCGCAATGGGAATGAATTCGTGCGGAAAGAGCGCGCCTTCGGGCCGCCGGGGCCAGCGCACCAGGGCTTCGACCGCGGTGACCGCGTAGGTCTTGGCGTCGACGATAGGCTGATAGACCACCTCGAACTCGTCGCGCTTCAGCCCCTCGCGGATGCCCTGCTCGATTTCCTGAATCCGCAGGCGTTCGGCGTCCAGATCGCGATTATAGCTGACGATCTGGTTCTTGCCCGACACCTTGGCGTGGTACATGGCGACATCGGCGCGGCGGAACATTTCCTCGACCGACACGGCCTTGAGGTCGTCGCTGGCGATACCGATGCTGACGCCGACCTGTATGGCCCGCTCGCCGATGCGCACAGGGTTTTTCAGCGAGGTCAGCACGCGCTTGCCGAACTGGCGCGACTGGTTGCCACTGGCCCCACCCATGACCAGCATGGCGAATTCGTCGCCGCCGATACGCGCCAGCATGGCGTCGCGCGGCATATAGGATTTCAGCACCTCGGCCATCTTGCTGATGATCTGGTCGCCGACGATATGGCCGTAGATGTCGTTGACCTCCTTAAAGCCGTCGAGGTCCATGAAGACGATGGACACCGGCACGGCCTCGCGGCGGCGGCTGATCTCCTGCAGCCGCTCATACAAGGCCCGACGGTTGGGCAGACCGCTCAGGCTATCGGTCAGGGCCGTGAGTTGCGCGGCCTCCTCGCTGCGCGCCAGTCGATGCAGGCCGTAGGCGCTGACGAGAACCAGCGCCAGCACCAGCCCGCCGACCAGGAGGGTGATCTGCTGAATTTCATCTTCCGCCGCGCTCGACGCCACCGCGCCGCTCAGACGCTGCGTCCAGGCCAGTTCGCTGATGACGGCGCCGTTGGCTTCGAGCAGCGGCAGGGTCGCTTCGTTGTGCGTGCCCTCTTCCGGCACATGGATATGCAGATCGCTCAGCTTGAACGCATCGCCCATGGCGGTGACGGTCGGCGGTGTCAGATGACGCGTGAAGACCAGATAGCGTCTCGGAGCCTCGGCGGTCGGTCGCACCGCATGGTAAGACCGGATCAGGGCAATGGTGACGATCGCAGGTCCGCTTTCGGTCAGGGTGACGCCCGACACGATCTTCGACCCATCAGACAGTTCGCGGCGATTTTTTTGCACGAGTGTCGTGAAACCGTTTCCCAACAGTTCGGTCGTGCCGGCCCCAATCGATTTCTGACGCCATTTACCCCACAAACGATGAAACGCTTCGTCCATCACGAAGGCCCCGTCATAGGGGCGGTCCTCTCCGGTCGATGCGCCCCAGTTGCGGTCAAGCCATGCCGAATCGATCGGCGTCTGATAGACGTGCCGAACGGCGTCGTCCCAAAGCGCATTGTCGGTGGCGATGCCGGTCAGGCGGTTTTCCAGCGCCTGAATGGAGGCGTTGACCAGTTCGCGCGCGCGTTCGGTCTCCATTTCGTTGGCCTTGGACGCAATGGTCGACAGCGAGGCATTAAGCAGAAAGACAACAGCCGCCAGTATGGCCAGACCGCCGCAACTCACGCTCAGAATCATGATCCGGGCTTTGCGGTTTATGCCCATCAGGGAGGCGGGCCGTTTCTTCGTATGGGGCATGGGGATCAGGCGTCCGGATAGGCGTTGCGCGTGTCGCTGAAGGCCTGTTCCAGACGGCTCAGCATGGTGGTGAAATCATTCATGTCCGCCGTGCCGGCCTCGACCTGTGCGCGGGCGGTGGCCTCGATATCTTTGGCCAGTCCGGAGACAAGCGCCGCCCCCATCTGCCGGCTGGAGGATTTCAGCGTGTGGGCGGGCGTGACGATCTGCGAGACGTCGCGGGCGGCGACCGCATCGCGGATATTGGCGATGTAGCCTTCGGAATCTTCGAAATAATAACCGGCCATGGTCGGGAACTTGTGCTTGAAAAGGGCGCGGGCCTCGTCAACGGCGTGCGGGTCCAGGAGTTGGGCTTCCATGTGATATGCCTTTCTGGTCAAAGGTTACGGGGCACATTGGCCCCCAGCGCGGTGTAAAGATCGACCCCGGCGCCGGCGAGGCGGCTTTTCGACTGTACGGCGCCGAATTCCGAATTGAGCAGTTGCTGCTCGGCGATAAGGACATCGAGGAAGGTGGCGTCGCCGATCTTGTAACGGAGCCGCGCCTGACGGGCGACTTCACGCTGAAGGTCCGCCGTGCGCTGGAGGCTCTCCAGCCGCAGCTTCTCCTGCTGATAGACCACGGAGGCGTTTTCGACGTTTTCGACGGCCAGCAGGATCGATTGCCGGTAACGGCTGAAGGCCTGCTGCTTCTGGGCTTCGGCCACGTCGATCTGGCGCTCTATGCGGCCATAGTCGAGCAGCGGACGCGCCAGTTGCACGAACAGATTGGCCGGGGTCGAGGCGCCGAAACGCTCGGACGAGCCCAGGCCCAGAAAGCCCGAAAGCGTGAGGCGCGGGAAGTGATCGGCGGCGCGGATGTCGCGCAAGGCCGCCGCCTGCATGAGCTGGTACTCGGCATTCTGCACATCCGGACGCTCAGCGATGACTTCGGCGGGCAGGTCCATGCCGATGTCGGCGGCGAAGACCGGAATATCCGTGGCCGAGGCAAGAAGGGCGTCGACCGCGCCCGGCGTCTGACCCGTCAACACCGCCAGACGGTTGCCGGCGAGCCGGATGGATGCCGCCAGATTGGGAAATTCCGAGCGGGTGTTTTCGACCTGCGCCTTGGCGCGCAGCACGTCGAGCTGCACGCCATCACCGGCGCGCGTCTGAATTTCGATGATGCGCTGGGTTTCGGTCTGCAGTTCAAGGTTCTTTTGCAGGAGCGCTTTCAACTGCTGGCGCGTGCGCAGATCGATATAGACGCGCGCCACCTCGGACATCAGCGCGTTCATGACCTGACGCCGTTGCGCCTGCGCCAGCCACAGTCCCGTTTCGGCGTAACGCCCTTCAAGGCCGCGTATATTATAGGGATCGAATTCCAGACTTCCGCCTAAGCCGACGCTGGCGCGGCCGATAGCGTCATCATATCCGCCTTCGTAGCCCTGCCCCGCTGCTATACCGCCATTGGCCTGAATGCCGACTTGCGGTTTGCGCTGGGCCGCGGTCAGGCCCTGAAGCGCCTGCGCCTCGCGGATGCGATGGCCGGCGGCCTCGACATCGAGGTTCTGGGCCTGCGCCAGCGTCATGAGCTGATCCAGAACCGGATCGTTCAGTTGCAGCCACCAGGCCGGACGCTGGGCGCGCGGTGTGGCGTCCGCCGCTGCCCCGGCTGTGCGCCATGCCGCGGGCAGTTCGGCCTTGGGCACCGGCGTCGGCTGCAAACGCGCCGATTCCATGGTTTTACAGGCCCCTAATGAGGCAAAAATCATAATGGCGGCAGCCGTTCTGGCCGCAGGAAAAGCCGTTCTACGCATGGTACTCTCCGCTAATTCAGCGATTGACGCGCCGCTTCTGGCACAAGGGTAGGGGTGTGGCCGTCATGGCCGTTGAGAGGGGTGGGCGTGGTGACGCTCGACAGGGCAGCTTCGACGCCGCTCCACGCCGCCATCAGAGCGTCGGCCATCGGGCGCAGGGTTTCACTGCCGCGTTCGTGCACCGAATGGTGTGACGCGGCCTGAAGCAGACGCTGGGCGGCTTCAACGAACTCGTCGTCACACGCAGCCGGAAGGCGTTTTTAACGTTCCGTGCCCAACCTTATTGCCTGAAATCCTTGTGAACGGGAAACCGGTCGCTCAGCGGGCCGCTCTCCCGGAGCGTTCCCATCTCAGGTATGGGTTGCGTCAATATGCACAACCTTTACATTTATTATCCTGCTGCCGGGCGCTGTCACGAGTTTCGTGCACGCGCACACCTGCGGCGGTCTTCACACGCTGTAGGGTCGTCTGGGGTGCACGCGTTGGTGGAGGGCGTGCATGGCGACGAACATCTCGGTCCAGCCGCCCATGCGCACGCGCAGCAGGTCATAGGCTTCCGGTGAGCCTGCCGCCGACAGGAAGGTCTGCTGACCCGCGACCGTAACGGTCAGCACGTTCGACCCCGCGCCACCGGTAAAGGCCTCCAGAATCTCGACCAGCCGTTCCACCGGCATGGATTCCGCCACATTCAGGTCGATTGGCGCGCCATTGGCGTAGCCGAAGGCATCGGCGGAGCGCAACCCTTCCAGCACGGCCACCCCATCGGCCTGTTGCCGCGAATCCGCCGTCGCCGGCTGATCCACAGGCGAAGGCGCCGGCGACATGTCGGTGGCCAGAGGCTGCGCCGACAGACGCCCGTCCGCCGAAGCCGCGCAGCCTAACCCCTGTTCCACATAGCTGGCGAAGGTGCCGACGCCGGGCTGCATCGAAAAACCGCCGAACGGATGTTTTACCGTGCCGAAACGGGCCGCCGCCTGCTCGTACAGGGCCGCCAGAGCCGGGCGCGGCCTGGCCATGACGTCCATTGCCACCGTCGCCACGCGCGCCGCGATACGGTTGCCGAAGGCGTCGATATCGGCATGACCCCGCCCCCAGCGCGGCAGAGACAGGGCTATGGTGCGCAGGTGCCGGAAACGCCGGGCTGTTTCGGCCACGCGCGGATGGTCTGAAGTCAGCAGGGTCGAATGGACCAGCGGGTCGATCATGGACTCCCCCCAGTTACATAGCAGGGCCTGAACCAGCTCCGGCAGACTGGTGACCGCAGTTTCCGGCTGGAAACACAGGCTCCGCAGCGCCCACAGGGCATTGATCGTATTAGCCAGCGAGGTGAAGCACGGGCCGAAAACATTATAGCGCGCCCCGCCCCCATAAATGTCCTGCCCCTTTTCGAGGCAGTCATTGATGAACAGGTCGAGCAGCGGCGCGGGACAGACCGGCTCCATGCGCCCGAAATCGGCGACCGTGCCCTCCATCTGCCGTGCGTAAGACCATTCGAGGTGCCGAAAGAACAACGCTTCCAACTCCTCGTAGGCGGTGATCTCGCTGGCGGGCGGCGAGCGGAAAGACAGGCTCTTGCCGAACAGGTCCACAGGTCCCGCCGATTGAATCTGCCGGCCCTGATTGAGGGCGTATTCCAACGGCTGAAGCAGAACGACTCCACCGAGGTGGAACCAGTTGGCCCCAACGAACTGCGGCTCGTAACAGCCGTCGGCCGCATAGTCGTGGGCGTCTTCGGGGCGCACCTGGGCATTCCAGCGCGACGCATTCGGGGAATCCGGGCGTAGAGCTATGCCCGAACCGGCCATCGCCGGTATGATCTTGTCGTCGTTCATCAATATGGGGCTGGCCCCGCCGCTAAGCTGCCCCAGCGCCGCCTCGCGCAGCAAGCGGTCTCGCCATTCCGCCGGCATGTCCTTGCCCACACGCAGGGACAGGACCGGGGCATTGAACGGCAGGCGGGCCGCGGCGCGCAGACAGGCCAGGGTGACGTCGGAATATTCCCAGCTACCGTCCGGATTGCGCCCGCCGACGGTGAGCTGCTGAATCCACTGATTGACGCTCTGCCCCTTGGGATAGGGGCCGGCGCGGTTGCCCATGGCCATATTGCCAAGTTGCTGACGGTCGTCGATGAAGATGCGGTTGAGCAGGACCTTTTCCGCCAGCTTGATCCAGAAGCCGTCGATCGCGTCCTGCAACTCGGCTTCTGACAGATTCTCGCGTTCCTGAAACGGGCGCAGCAGACGGTCGAGCCGCCCGACGGCCACCGGCTCGCCGCACAGATGCAGGGTCGCGTGGCCGGAAAAGACCAGTTGCAACGCCTCCAGCACGGTGCGCGGCGCGTTTCCGGCCGCCAGCCAGCGCAGACGGTTTTCGAGGGCCGTCAGGTTCTCACGCTCGATGGTCTGGGTCGGCGTCAGTGTCTGCGCCTTGGCCTTAACCGTATCGGCCAGCCCTTCCAGATATTCGGCCAGCCCCTTGGTGGCCAACCGCGCGCCCATATAGAAATCGACAGCCTTAGCGGCGCGGTCAGGCTCATGCACCTTCAACGCCGCCTCCGCCGCGTCGATGCGCGCGAACAGGCCCGATATACCCTTGTCGAGCAGGTCCTGATAACCCGGCACCACGTGTCCGACACCGGAATTGGGCCCCAGCCCCAGACTGAACCAGCGATAACGTTCCTCATCGCCGTCATCGTCGCGCACATAGTCGATGAAGTAGCGCCCTTCGGCCAGCGACTGCGCCGGCATGGACCCGGCCAGCAGGTCGAGCGGGTGGATGTCGCAGGTATCCATGCCGCCATTGCCACGCCGGCCCACCCCATCGAGACGCGCGGCCAGATTGCAGACGAGCCGGTTGGCCCAGCCGGCGCGCACCGCCACCGACGCCCTCATGATGAGGTCCGCCGCTTCTTTTGCCGAGGCCCCGCTACGCAAGGCGTCGCGTTCGGCCTCATTGCGCGGATCGGCGAAGAAACGCTCCAGTTGAGGTCGCAGAGGCGCGAGATCATCAGGCTTCTGCGCGCGGAACCAGGTATCGTCCCAGCGCGCGAACATCCGCTCCAGCAGGTATTGCAGGCGCAAGGAAGGCGGCTTCAACCCTTGCGCCGTTTCATCCTCCCGCGTACCCATGGCGAAGAGATAATCCTGATGATTGTAGTACATCAGACCGTTCGCCGAACGCTTCTCATAATGACGGTTCAGCCGCGACCAGTCGATTCCCGGAAACCGCCGCCAGTCGCTGAATGGTTGGGTGCTGCGCACATGGGCGTCTTCGATGATCGCCTCCGCCCCCAGCTCGCGGATGCTCGGCACATAGAAGAAGCCGCCGAGGTCTGAGCGCGCCGCCGATCCGGCCAGCAGCCGGTCGCGGGCAAATTCGCCATCATCGGCATTGCCGAACTGCGAGCGCAATATGGCTTCGATGCGCGACGCCGCGCGCGCCATGCCGATGAAATAGATGCCTTTTTCGTCGCCCGCCGAGCTACCGCCCGCATGATCGATCAGCGGCGTCCCCTTGTCCGCCTCGTCGCGCTCACCGAACGGCAGGCCGATACGCAGCAGTTTGATGGTGTGACCGTCGGCATCGTGCGTATGGGCGCTGCGGATGTGCGAACGCGCGTCGAAGGAGGGGACCAGTTCGTCGGTGAACTGACGGCGGCCGACCATGGCCTCCATCTCGCTGGCCGCCTTGGAATGCAGCTCCGCCCAGTTGAGACGGAAGCGCTGGGTGAACAGGAAGGCGCCGCCGGCGGACAGCGGGTCTTCGTGCCCGACCAGCACGTGCTCAAGGATTTCGACGGGCGAGGCCGGATTGCGCAAATTCTCCTTGTAACGCCCGCCCAGAACGCGTCCGCCCTTGCCGCTGGTCGGCACAGTCGGGTTATTGCGGCTGTGCATATCGACGCGATAAATATCCTTTGCGGCGATCCCCAGCATCTCCAGTTCGGCGCTCAGGAAATCGGCCAGCGCCGCAACCGGCGCGGCCTCGTCGGCCTTGACGATGAACCATGCCCCCGCCTCGCTGTCGCGCAGCACGCCGCCCGAACGTTCGATGACCCGCGCGCTGAAGAGCGTGTCACCCGGTTCGTCGAAGGCCAGACCGCTGGGCACGGGCCGCCCCTCCGCTTCACAGAAACCGGACCAGACGCGCAGTGAAAAGGCCAGACACACGCTGGCGTGCAGGCTGCCGAAGTCCTGGTGAATCCTGCGCCGGGCCTGCGAAAGTATATGGGCGAAAGCCGCGCGATCCGCTGCGGGCGGTAGGTCGAAAACCGACAAGGCGCATTGCCAGGGCGCGGGATAGATGAGTCCCGGCTGCATCCAGCTCAGAGTCTGGTTGGCGCGATCCCTCAGGCGCTGCTCGATCGTATCTTCGTCGCGATCGGCGAAATAACAGGCCGCCGGCACGTTCCAGTGTTGCGAAGTGCTCATAATCCCCTCCCCCTTTGGTGTCGTGGGCGGTCACTCCGCCTGAAGCGCGAGACGGAAGCCGATATTGGCCGCTGTGGTTTGTTCGTCGGCGCGGCGGCGTTTGGCGACGCGCAGATAGGGCAGCTCCCAGTCGAACCCGCCGCCGCGATGCACGCGCTGGCTTCCGGTCGATGGCCCCTGCGGGTCCTGCGCCGGACCGCTGAGATAATAGTCGGCGGCGTAACGGTCGGCGCACCATTCCCAGACGTTACCGGTCATGTCATGAAGCCCGAAGCCGTTGGCCCTGTATCGCCCGACCGGGGCCGTATGGACGAAGCCGTCATCGACGGATTTCAGCACCGGATATTTCCACTGCGGATAGGCAGCGGCGAAGCGCGCATCGGCTATATTGCCCTCCTGACCCGTCACCGGCTCGTGCTCGCCCCAGCTATAGACGGCATGGTCGGGACCGCCGGCGGCGTATTCCCATTCCGCCTCGCTCGGCAGGCGGAAGGGCCGCCCCGTCTTGTCGCGCAGCCACTGGACGAAGGCTGCCGCATCCGTCCAGCTTACGTGCACGACCGGATGGTCGTCGCCCGCCTTCCAGCCTGTATGTTCCCAATCCAGCCCATTGCCGGGGCCCCACTGACCGCTCTGACGGCCTTGCGCATCCGTAGTCAGGGTATAGTCTCCCAGACTCTCACCCACGCGCTCCGCCGTGGTGACATATCCCGTTTCCGCGACGAACAGCCTGAAGGCGGCCACGGTCGTCTCGGTGCTGGCCAGCCAGAAATCCCCGCTGAGCGTGACCGTGCGCGACGGCGCTTCGTCGGCATACCATTTGCGATCGGCTTCGGGCTGCGCTTCGCCGAAGCGGCTGCCCATGATGAAAGACCCAGCCGGTATGCGCACGAAACGCAGACCGGTGACCGGTTCGACAAAGCTGCGGGGTAACGTGACGGAGGGACTCGTGGCGGCGGTCTGCGGCGGAGCCGCGGACGCACTCAATGCGCCCGTCGCCAGCATCACCGACAGGAGGAGGGTTTTCAGGGACATGACCATGGCTCTTTAGAAGACGATGGTCCAGCCCGGGTGGCGCGATTGCTCCCGACTGTAGGCGACGCCGTCGACCTTCAGACCCGTGTCGTCCAGCAGGGTGATGATCCCGCCCCGGTTGGTCAGGGCCGCAGGCTGGACGATCGGCACCACGACGACCCCGCCTGCCGCGATTTCACCCGCCAAAGCCGTCCGCACCTTATTGGTGTCGGCGATCGTCCACCCTTCGAGCGATATCGCGTGCGGCGCGGTGTTGATCAACGTGACGGTCTCGTTTTCCGGGGACTGAGTCCCGTTGACGAGGGCGGCGATGATGCGCACCAGACCCTGCGGTTCCTCGGTGTCGGGCAGATCGATGCGCGTCGGCGCCGCCGGGGGCAGGGCGGGATCGGGGCGCGCCGGCGGCGGCACGCTGTAACCGTCGGCAAGACCCACGAGGCGATGACCGGTCTGGTCGTCCGTATGCCAGGCCTGCGACTGAAATTTCAGGAATATGCCGACCCACTCGTTCTGATCCGGGAACTGCACCAGCAGGCCGCCGTCCTGCCAGATACCGTCGTCGCCGGTAAAGCGGCCGACATTGCCCTGGTTCATATGGATGTCGTGTATGCCGTTGCCCGGCAGGAAACCGAAGAACTTGTCCTTCTTGCCGCCTTCCGGTCCCCAGCGCTCGCCGAAGGCATAGACCATCGCTTCTTCGTCGCCCATGGCGCGCTGCATGATGCGGTCGATCTTTTCGTTGAGATCGTTATCGACGCCCGGCACATCGAAGGGCAGAGGCCGCATCTTAGAGCGGTCGAACAGGTTGCCGCGAATATAGTCAAGTGCGCCGCTATTGGGTGTAGCCGCCAGGCGAGTAAAGCCCGGCGACAGACCCGACACGCGGTCGATGACCGGGTGCCTGAATTCTTCGACGACGATATATTCGACTTCGGACGGCGACAGGGCCGACTGCACATTGATGGCGATACGATAGTCGGTCGTTTCGTCGACCAGATGGACCTGATAGTGCGCATTGCGGCTTGTGCCCAGCCGTACCTCTACCGCCCTGCCCTTGAGGACGCCATAACTTCTGAGTGGCATGTCTTTCCCCGCCCGCTTGAGTTTGCAGGAGGGAGCGAACCACGATTTTAACCATTACACAACCATAAAGTGTATTTCTGACGAGTCAAAAGGATCGGCTACCAGATCGCCTCGTTATTGGATTTGAGGATTTCCTTCGGCTCGCCGTCGAGCGTCAGAACCACCTTACCCTCAGTGATCGCGGCGGGCAGCCGCACCGACACGGTTTGCGCCTTGGGCAGAAGGTCCAGCGGCGCGGCCAGCTCCCCAAAGCGCACGCGGGCGATTTCGCGACCTTGTGCATCGCTGACAACCGCGGTTCCGGCCGGAGTCGGTTTTGCCCCTAACGAATGAACGCGGATGCTTAAGCTGCGACCCTTGAGGTGTATGCTCTCCGTCGACACGGCGATGTCGGGACGGTTTGCCGTCTCCTCTCCCGCTGACACGCGCTCGAAGCGATAGGTGACGCTTTGGCGCGACGGCAAATCGAGGCGCAGGTCCGCCCCGCGCTCCAGTTCAGCCATGCGCGTCCGTCCCATGCCATCCGTGACGCGCCATTGGCCCGGGGCCATCTGATCGGCGGTCAGGATCGCCGTCGCCGCGCTATTCGCAAAGCTGTAGGCGCTGACCGTAAAGGCGGTCGGATGACCGGAATCGACCAGCACCGCCACATCCTCGCCCTTGGCGCCCTCGAAGCGCCAGCGCAGCAGATTACCGGGATAGTAGACATTGCGCCGGTGCGCCACGCCGCCCAGTCGCGTGCGCTGCAGAAGCTCGTTCGGCACGCTGACGCGATCGGACCACAGATGCGCTTCGGTCAGGACCGGCATACGCCGCGTATTGGCCTCGACCTCCTTTTCGTAGAGCCCGCTCAGCAGCGCCGCATCGCCGGTCTTCTGCCAGCGCACCAGCGCCGCGAAATCCTTATCGCCTATGCCGCCCAGATTGCGGTCGATGGGCGCGCCCTTACCGCCGATCTCGCCTGCCACGATGCGGTTGGCCAACTCAGGCCCGCCCGGCGCGCGCGTCATCAGGTCGGCATTGATCTGCGACAGGGCCGCCAGATTGCCGCGTTTGATATCGCCTTCAATCGGCCGCAGATAGCGGGCGTCACCGGTCCAGCTATAGGCCGCCCAGAACAGGCTGCCTGCGCTCTGGATGCCGTTACCCGACGTCTTGTCGGTCGCCCATTCGATATCGCTGGGGAAGGACCAGTTGCCCTTATCGTCCGGTTTCCCGTGCGCCAGCCAGCCGTCCACCGTCTCCAGCAACAGTTTCCGCGTCTGCGGCGCGCCGTTATGATCGACCAGCAGCAAGCCCGGATGGGTGATCAGCAGGCCGAAGTGCCGCTGCCAGCCGAGATGGCCTTCGCGCGCGATGTGCGTGCCGGAGAACCAGCCGGAGACCAGATGGCGGTGCCCGGCGGGATTGACCTCGAACAGGCGCGGATATTCGCGCGCCACTGCCATGGCGCGCTCAAGCGCGACCGGATCACCAGGGCTCATCTGCAGCGCCTGCGCCACGGCATTGATGCCCTCTTCGTAGGAGTGCAGGTCGTCCGTGACGATGCGGCTGAGCCCCCCGCTCCACATTTCATTCTTGTAGGTCGCATCCAGCAATCTGCGTTGTGACGCGATGTAGCGCTGCGGATCGACACCCATCAGAACCAGCGGCACCCAGGCATTCATCAGATCGGTATCGTCGCTCAGGCCCCCGCCGAATTCACCGTTTTCGACCTGACGATTGTCGATCCACCAGTCGACGAAACGCTTGTAAAGCCGCAAATCCTCGACCTGACGCCAGGCCCAAAGGGGCGCGCCCGCGGGCGGCTGCGACTGTTGAAACGGCGGGCCGTAGGGCTGTTCGGGATTCTTCTCAACCCAGTAGGCGCGTGCGGTTTCATTGCCCGGATCGACGCGCAGCACATCGGAAATGTCGCGCTCGAACCGCGTCCACAGCGGATAGGCGCGGATATTGGGCTGTTCCTCGACGAAAAAGGCCAGATTGTCGCGCGCCTGCTCCAGCCGATCGGCGACGTGCTCGGCCTTCGCCTCCGCCGCTGGCTTGAACACCAGCCGCACCTGCGTCCCGTTCAGCGCCGCGGCGTCGAAATCGCGATCGGAGGCGAGGCTGATCATCAGGCTGGCGGTCGGCGGCAGGATGCGATCGCGCGTATCGAGCCACAGGGTGCGCGCTTCGCCGGGTTTGACCGCCACATTGACGTCCATCAGGTCGCGTTCGGGCCAGTTCGGATCGCGCAGGCGGATATTCAGCGGGATGAGTTCGCCCTGCGACGGCGTGACCTTCAGCGCCGGCAGATCGAGGGCGATGCCGTCGAGGCCCGCCTCCATATTCGCCCAGCCATAGGCAAAGCGCGTCGGCGCTTCGCCCGGCCGCGTATCGCGGAAATCGCCGGGGATCAGCAGGTGCACGATCGGCGCACAGCCTACAACCGCCTTACCCGGTTTACGCGGCGCGCCCGCCGGCAGGGCCACGGCGACGCTGCGCTCGGACGGCACATACCGCCCACCGATGAAGCCGCGCAGATCATCGAGCGCCGGATAAAGCCCGGCATCCGCCGAGGCGTCGACCGTATAGCGCAGGGTGGCGTAGCCTTCCGGCACCTCGCCCTTGGTCACGTGATAGGCGGCGATCTCCTGTATCGGCGTTTCCGGCAGGGTGGTCTCAAACCGCAGCTTGCCGCCCCTATGCTCCGGCACCACGGTCGAGGTACGCTCGACGCCGGGCTTGCGCGCGAACAGCGCCTTGCCGTCCCGCGTCAGCGTGCCGAAGGCCGCGCCGGTGATCTCGATGCGGTTCCACGGCTCGTCCGGCAGCGTCAAATCGTAGGCCTTGCCGCCTTCGGAATAGACGTTCCAATCGGGCAACTGGAAATAGTCGTTTCGCCCCTCAAGGCGCGAACGGTTATAGACGCCGGGCCAGGTGGTTTCGCGGATACCGTCCGCGCCGCGAAACATTTTAGCCTTCAGGTCGCGCGTATCGGTGAACTCGACCTTGCGGATGCGCGTCACCGGATCGCTGAGATAGGTTGCATCGGGCGTCTCGAAACCATGCCGCTGCAGCCAGAGGCTCCGGTCGAACGTCAAGGACGGGAGGGCGGGCGCGCCGTTCGTCGCCAGCGCCGCCACGCCGGCATCGTCCAGTCGCCGATCATAGACGCGGATCTCGTCGATGTCGCCCGAACGGCGGAAATTGTACATCGAATGGACCTGATAGGGCGACAGAATGCGCTGGAACGGCCCGAAGCCGTAAAGGCCCATATCGTAATGCGCTTTCAGTGTCTTTTCGGCGGCGGCCCGGCCGTTGATCCACAGCTTGACGCCCTGCGCCTCGTCCCAAGCGAAGGCCACATGCACCCAGTCGTCCTTCGCCGGGACACGGTCCATTTTGAACGACACGCGCGAACGGGCCAGATTGGTGTCGGTGACGAAGGCGTCGAAACCGTGCCCGTTCCAGTCGATACGCAGCCACACCATGTCCCAACTGCTGCTTTCCGAGGCGGCGACGCGGAACAACGGAAACGGCTCGCTGCCCAAATCGTCGCGGGGCCGGAAGAAGAAGGACAGGGTGCCGCGCTGCGCCTGAATATTGCCGGGCGCCGACCACGCCAGCGCCAGATTGTCGTTGAGCCTCAGCGCTGGCCCGCTCTGACCGTCCGGCGTCGTCGTGGCCCCTACGGCGAAGATCGGCTGGGCCTGCCCCGCAGCGGCATCGGCGCTCAGCCCATTGTCGCCCGACAGGGAGAATAACAGACCCTTATCGGCGGTTTGCGCCGCGGCGGGCACGGCGGCGAGCCACAAAAGGGACAGACAGGCGGGGATTTTCATGAGCGCTTCCTTACCCGCTATGCATCGGGCTTTCGCGCATCATAAATCAAAATCGCGCAATGGCGACGACAATCAGCGCACCTGCAGGGCGTCGAGCAGTTGGGTGATCAGCCGCCGCGCCTCTGCCGGGCGTTGCGCCGGCGACAGAACGCTGAGGTCACGCCCCAGACCCTGCGCAAAGGTCGAGACCAGCCCGGCGGCTTGTGGCCCAAGCGGACCCTGTTCGCGCGGCAGTCGGCTCAGCCGATGCAGGGTGGTCTGACCGCGCGAATAACGGATCATGGCGCCGCGGTCGCGCAGGCTTTCATCGCGCGCCGCCTGCGACAGCAGCGCCTCCATGGCCAGCGCGTCGGGTTGCCGCGCATCGGCGGCAGAATAGGCCGTCAGTCCCTCGATATAGGACTGGCGCGTCACCGGCGCGTCATCGGCGGTCAGGTGCGGGCGGGTCAGACGCAGATAGATATAGGCCCACGCCGCCGCCATCAGGTCGCCGGCGCTGGGGAAATGATAGGTCACCGCCCCCAGATTGAGCCCTGCCGTTTGCGCCACCGCCCGATGCGTCACCGCCGCAGCACCCTCGCGCCCCACAATATCGGCGGCAGCTTCGGCAATGCGTTCGTGCACCGAACCGGCCACCAGCACCGGAGCGGCGAAGCGCGCGGTTTCCACCCGCGCATAGTCGCGCAACGGTCCTTCGCCCGGATCGCCGGTCATCAGCAGACGCGCCCAGGACAGGCCGCTTTCCGACAGGCAGGCGCGGTCGAAGGAACCGCGCCAGACGATGCGATGGAGAAAGGCCTCGCCCGTGAAGAAGACCCGCACCAGATCGGCCTGCGGCCCCATTCCGGTCAGCGCGCAGGCTTCGTCCCAGAAGCGTTTCCACAAAGCCTGCCACTGGGCGTTGGCGTCGGCGAAGTCCGGCTGTCGCGCCGCCAGAATCTGACACTCGCCCCAGGCAAAGGCCAGATCGGCCTGCGACCGGCACCAGTCGTCGATGATTGCCGCCAGCAGATGCCCGAAGGCTTCCCCGCCATTAGCCGTGGCGTCGATACGGCCCATTTCGCTTAAGGTCCGCTCGCACCAAGCTGCGGCGTGTGCGATGGCGCGCCCCTGCGCCGAACATAACAACTGTTCAAATCCGCCAAAATAGTAGTTGATTTGCGAGGCCTGAGCGCCGGCGCTCTGACTGACCTGACGCGCACTCATCTGGGCGCGTCCGTGGCTACGCCACATGCCGGCAACCGCCCCAAGCAGCCGATCGGCCGCAGACACCTTAAGCGCTTCTGTCTCTTTATTATAGACGCTGTCTATAGTCTGCATATCCGCCCGAACCGGCCTCGCACTATGATACCTTTTTCGTCTATAGCCCGGTTTGCGGCGCGAATGCCACAGGGAATTACAGAAATCAGCGCGGGAGACGGGCGTTACGAATCCTTCATATAAACGTTCAAATTTTTACATACAAACGTTCTAATTGACCATCCCGAGTTCGTCATCATCGGGGCACGTTCATGTTCATCTCTTCCAAAAACCGCATCCGCGCGGCCGCACTGGCCGGGCTTTCCACCTTCGCGCTGGGGGCCGCACTGGGCGTCGCCGCGCGCGCCGAAGACCAGCCGTCGCCTGAGCCCGCACCGTTACCGGCACCGGCTGAAGACGAGGTGACCGAAGTCGTCGTTTTCGCGCCGTTGCGCGACTCGCAACTGGCGGCCCTGCGCGAACAGCGCAATGCCGACAATCTGGTCAATGTCATCGCTTCGGACACGGTGGGCCGCTTCCCGGACCAGAACTCCGCCGCCGCCCTGTCGCGCCTGCCCGCTGTCGCCGTTCAGCGCGATCAGGGTCAGGAGCGCTATATTCAGGTGCGCGGCGCACCGAACCGCTGGACCAGCGTGTCGTTTGACGGCGTGCCGGTGATCGGCGTCGACGAAGGCGGTTCGGGCCGCGCCTTCCGCTTCGATGCGGTTCCGGCGGTGATCCTGCAATCGCTCGCCGTCAACAAGTCGCTGACGCCCGACCTTCCTGCCGAGGCCGTGGTAGCGCAGATCGATCTGCGCACCTATTCGCCGATGAACCGCAAGGGCTTCGACGTTCAGGGCGAGCTGGGTGCAGGTCAAATGGAGCTGGGCGGCGGCGAACAGCGTCAGGGGTCGCTTCGCGGCGCCTGGTCGAACGGCGCGTTCGGCGTCATGGCCGCCGTGTCGCACTATCAGCGCGAACAGGTCACCGACAACCGCGAATTCTCCTACGACGCCAACGGCATCAGCAGCTTCGACGCCCGCAACTACCTGCTGGTACGCGAAAACAATGGCGCGTCGCTGGGCTTCGAATGGCGTCCCGCCGAAGGCCACGAGTTGTTCCTGAAATGGGTCTCCTCGGAATTCAAGGACGACGAAGAGCGCAACCACTACACCTTCCAGTTGGCCAACGCCCTGTCGGGCACGCGCACGGCCACCGGCGGCGATCTGGTCGGCGTGCCGGTGCGTTCGACCGCCGAGTTCGGCGAATACCGCACCAAGAACGAGCTGACGACGCTCGGTGGCGAGCATGGCTTCAACGACGGCTGGTCCCTGAGCTGGCGCGCCAATGTCGCCAAGATGACCAACACCACCTATCTGCCGCTCGTTTTGCAGAACCAGCAACTCAACCGTCTGCTTCGCCCGTCGATCAGCTACCGCGTCGACGATCCCAACTTCCCGATCATCAGCCTGTACAAGACCGTCAACGGCGCAACCAGCGGCACCTATGCCCGCGGCGACGCCCTGACGACACTGGATCAGAGTGCATTCGACTTCAATATCGGCCTGCCGATCATCTCGAATATCAAGGCCGATAGCTGGACCGCCAGGTTCGACGTGACGCGCGACACCGGCAACTGGGTCTACAAAGCCGGCTACCAGCACGATCACCGCGAGATCGAGGGCAACACCATCAACCAGCCGACCGTGCTGCTGACGCAGCTCCTCGGCATCGGTTCGGCGGACGATCTGAAAGCCTCGAACTACGTCACCGGCCGCAACTGGGACACCGGCTTCCCGCTGGGCATCAATCTGAAATACATCGACAACAAGCGCCTGCGCACCGATTTCGAAGCGCGTCTCAACACGCTGCAGGCCGCCGGCAAATATAATCCCGCCACCATTATCGACCCGTCCAGCCTGTACGACATCACCGAGAATCTCGGCGCGGCCTACGGCATGGCCAAATACATGTGGGAAGGCGGTCAGGTGGTCTTCGGCGCGCGTGTCGAGCACATGAAGCAGCGCATCACGGGCTTCACCAAGTCGGGCACGACCGTCACCCCGCTGGTGGTCGACAACGACTATACGGACCTCTTCCCCAGCCTCAACGCCAGGTTCGACCTGTCGGACAAGCTGGTCCTGCGCGGCGCGGTGCAGCGCGGCATCGCCCGCCCGTCCTTCGGCGCCATCCGAAGCGGCGCGTCGATCAACGACACCGCGACGCCGGGCACGATTTCAGGCGGCAATCCGCATCTGGAGCCGGAATACACCTGGGGCCTCGACTCCTCTCTCGAATACTACCTCTCGAACGACAGCGTGGTGTCGGCGGGCGTCTTCTACCGCAAGGTGGACAACGTCCTCTACGACTCGAAGACCAAGATCACCAACGACGCCTATGACGCCAACGGCATCGACCGCACGGGCTACGACTTCACCTCGACGCTCAATGGCGATAACGGCAAGCTTTATGGTCTGGAACTGAACTATCAGCAGACCTTCTCCGCCCTGCCCTCGCCGTTCGACGGCCTCGGCTTCAGCGGCAATGTCGCCCTTCTGGACGGTGAATTCGACACCGTGGCGCGCAAGGGCGTGCCCTTCCCCGGCACCTCCAAGACCATCGTCAACACCTCGGTCTCCTACGAAAAGTACGGCGTTTCGGCGCGTCTTTCGTATCAGTGGCGCGACGACTGGGCCGATACGCTGGGCGGTCTGGGCTTGGGTGCGGGCGGTGACGAATACCGCAAGGCCTACGGCAACCTCGACCTGACCCTGCGCTATGCGGCGACCCGGCACATTACCCTGTTCGCCGACGCTTCGAACCTGACCGACGAAACCTACATCGCCTTTGAAGGCGACGAGCGTCACCCGTCGGAAGTCGAACAGATCGGCCGCCGCTTCCTCGCCGGCCTGCGCTTCAACTTCTAATAAAAACAAAAGGATAAAACAGATGAAAACCCTCCTGAAAAGCGCGGCCCTCGCCGCGCTCCTCTCCGCCGCGTCCATGGCCCCGACCACCTGGGCCCAGACGGTTCCCGCTGCCGAAGCCCCGTCGCGTCTGATTGCCATCGAAGGCAGCAACAATTTCCGCGATCTCGGTGGTTACAAAACCGCCGACGGCCGTGAATTGAAGTGGGGCGTGCTCTACCGCTCGGCGGCGATGCATCGCATTACGCCCAAAGGCTTCGAACAACTGCGCGCCCGCGGCATCAAGACCAATATCGATTTCCGCGCCACGCAGGAACGTCGCGCCGCCCCGGCGGTGTGGCCCGCCGACATGAAAGTCGCGGTCTATACGCAGGACTACGACCTCGACATGACGCCGTTCATGGCCTTTTTTCAGAAGGGCAATGTTACCGCCGAGGAGACCCGCCATATGATGGCCGGCTTCTACCGCCAGGCGCCGTTCAGCTTCGCGGATCAGTACAAGCGCATGCTGCGCCTGATCATCGATGGCGAAACACCGATGGTTTATAACTGTTCGGCGGGCAAGGACCGCACAGGCGTAGCCACGGCGCTGATCCTGACCCTCGTCGGCGTGCCGCGCGCCACCGTTACCGAGGACTATCTGCTGTCGAACCGGTACTATACGCCCGACGTGCCGAAGGCCGGCGAACAGGAAGACCCGCAAACAGCCGCCTTCCGCCGGTTGCCGCCCGACGTCCTTCAGGCCCTGATGGGCGTTGACGCCAGCTATCTCGACGCGGCGTTTGCGGCCATCGAGACGCGCGAAGGCGGCTGGGACCGCTATGTCCGCGAAGACCTCGGCCTTACCGCCGGGGACGTAGAGGCGCTCAAGGCGCGTCTGCTGAAGTAAGGTTTAAAAGCGTACCCCAAAAAGCGCCCGGCGTTTTTTGGGGTACGCGACAAGGTAAGCGTTTATTGTGATGGCCGTCGCGTCTGCGGATGCGGCGGCCGTTGCCGTACGTGGACATTTTATCTGGCCCGGCTTCGGCTGGACCCACGGTTGACCCGCACCTTGCCGGCTACACGCCCGCGAGTGGTCACACGGCCAAAGACGCGAAATGAGCGTATACCGTATTTAAAAATTCATTAAGCCATCACCTGAGCGTCGCAGACGACCCCTAGCAAGCGCCCCATCCTTCGTCATGTTTTGGGGACAAAGACATGCTTGCCGCCTTCAATCTTCGCCTGCTGCGCACGACCGCCTCGCTGTGGCCGCTTCTGCCCGCCGCCCTCCTCATCGCGCCCGTGGCGCACGCTCAAACCCGTCCCGCTCCGGCGGTCGAAGAGACCCAGGAAATCATCGTCACCGGCACCCGCGAAAAGGGCCGCACCAGGTACGAAAGCCTGACGCCGGTCGACGTCGTTTCGGCCAAGGCGGTGCAGGACGGCGCGTCGGCGGAACTGGCCGACAATCTGGCTCAGGTCATCCCGTCGCTTCAGGTGCTCAAGCTGCCGTCGTCGGACGGCCTGCAGTTCATCCGTCCGGCCCGGCTGCGCGGCCTCGGCTCGGACCAGACGCTGGTGCTGGTCAACGGCAAGCGCTTCCACCGTTCGGCATTTCTGGGACAGCGCGGCGCTCAGGGCGCGGACCTCAACAAGATCTCGTCCTTAAGTGTTGGCCGCGTCGAAGTGCTGCGTGACGGCGCTTCGGCCCAGTACGGTTCGGACGCCATCGCCGGCGTCATCAACATCCAGTTGGATGAGCGTCCGGGCGTCAACGCCTATGTGCAGGGCTCGCAATATTACGAAGGGGACGGCGAGACCGTGCGCGCGGGCCTGAAGGCCGGCACGCGCTTCGATCAGGGCTTCGTCACCGCCTCGCTGGAATGGGCGGACGCGAAGATGACCTCGCGCAGCCATCAGCGTCAGGACGCCATAGACTATATGAAGGCCAATCCGGGCGTCGTCCTGCCGGACCCCGTTCAGCACTGGGGCGCGCCGGACACCAAAAGCTACAATTTCGCGCTCAACGGCGCGTTCGATCTCGGTTTTGCCGAAGCCTACGGCTTTGCCACGGCGGCCAGGGGTGAAGGCATCAACGACATCAACTGGCGTATTCCGTCGGCGACGTCGAACGCCAGCGTCTACAAGACCGTCCCGAGTTTCCCCGGCTGGGACCTCAAGACCGTCTATCCGCTGGGCTTCACCCCGCGCGAACAGGCCAAATATCAGGACTATCAGGCCGTGGCCGGTCTGCGCGGCGGCGGCGAGGTCTTCACCTGGGACGTCAGCGCCTCGGTCGGTGAGAACGAGACCAAGTTCTATCTCTATAACTCGATCAACGCCTCGCTGGGGCCCTCCTCGCCCTTCGACTTCTTCCTCGGCACCCAGACCCAGCGCGAAGTCACCCTCAATGCCGACGGCGTCTACCGCCTCGACCTCGGCCTGAGCGAGCCGGTCAATATCGCCTTCGGGGCCGAGCGGCGCGAAGAGACCTATAAGGTCGGCGCCGGCGACAAGGCGTCTTACGAAGTCGGTCCGGGCGCGAAGGACGGCCTCGCCGTCGGTTCCAACGGCTTCCCCGGCTTCTCCGACCTGCAGGCCGGCGAGTGGTCGCAGGAAAGCTCTGCCGCCTATGTCGACATCGAAGCGAAGCTGACCCCGGAATGGACCGTCGGCAGCGCAGTGCGCTACGAAGACTTCGACAGCTTCGGCGACACCACCAACGGCAAGCTCTCGACCCGTTACGAGTTCACCCCCTACTTCGCCGCCCGCGGGTCGTGGTCCACCGGCTTCCGCGCCCCGACGCCGGGCCAGATCAACTCGCTGGCCGTGTCGCAAGGCCTAGATACGGTGACGCTGCAGGTCTTCACCAATGGCCGCCTGTCGCCGCTCAACCCCATCGCTGTCAGCAAGGGTGCCAAGCCGCTGGAGCCGGAAGAATCGACCAACAAGAGCGCCGGCTTCGTCTGGCGCACCGATTTCGGTCTGTCGGGTTCGTTCGACATGTACCAGATCGAGGTGAGCAATCGTCTGGGGCAATCGGCGTCAGTCAGCCTGAGCACGGCGGAAAAGAACGCTCTCGTGGCGCAGGGTTATCCGGCGGCGGCCAGCTTCACCTCGGTTTACTGGTACACCAACGATTACGACACCCGCACCAAGGGCATCGACGTGGTGACCACCTATACCCGACCGCTGTGGGACGGCCGCCTGACCCTGCTGCTGGCCTATAATAACAACAAAACGCTGGTCACGGCGGGTTCGATCATGGCCAACCCGACCACCAAGCGTATTTACGAAGAAGGCCTGCCGCAGAATAACGCCGCCTTCACCGGCACCTTCCGCAAGGGCGCGTTCGAGTATCAGGTGCGCACGCGTCACTACGCGGCGTGGACCGACTCGACCGGCAATTCGACGGGCGACATTTTCCAGCGCTTCGGCGCGATGAACTTCGTCGACGCCTCGGTGCTGTGGGACCTCAACGAAAAGCTGTCGCTCAAGGTCTCGGCCGAAAACCTCTTCGACCAGTACCCGGAAAAGGCCATCTTCCAGGCGTCGCGCGGTATCGAATACTCGCGTAACGCGCCGTACGACACCTACGGCGGTCAGTACTATGTGCGCCTGAACGCCCGATTCTGATCGGCGTGACATCGTGATCGGGGGGCGGGTCTTCGGACCTGTCCCCTTCTGCTTTTCCGGAGTCCCCATGCACCGCCGAAGTGTGTTGAGCGCCCTTTCTTCGCCTATCCTGGGCGCACTTGTTCCAGCTTCCACCCTTGCGCAATCCGCGACGCTCGTGACCGCGCCGGCCGGGCCGCAGGATGACGCCGGCTGGGCGCGGGTGGCCGAAGCGTTTCCGGCGCGGCCCGACGGGCTGATCAATCTCGAATACGGCGCCTTCGGGCAGATGCCGCGTGCGGTCGAAGCGGCTTTTGCCCGCTACACGGCGCAGGTCAATCGCGAAGGCGCGTCCTTCACGCGGCGCGGCTTCGCCCCCTATTACCTCAAGCTGCGTCAGGCGGTCGCCATGGCGCTCAATGCCGATCCGTCCGAGATCGCCCTGACGCGCAACGCCACCGAAGCGCTTCAGGCCCTGATCGGCGGCTATAACCGCCTGAAAGCCGGCGATGCGGTCCTGTTTGCCGACCACGATTACGACAGCATGCAGACGGCGATGGCGTGGCTGAAAATCCGTCGTGGGGTCGAGGTGGTGCGTATCGCCCTCCCCCACCCGGCGACGCATCAGAACCTGATCGACGCCTACGACGACGCGCTGAAGACTCATCCCAATATTCGAATGATCCTGCTGACCCATCTCGGTCACCGCAGCGGCCTGCGTCTGCCGGTGCGCGAGATTGTCAGCATGGCCCGCACACGCGGCGTCGACGCCATCGTCGACAGCGCCCACGCCTGGGGCCAAAGCCCGGTCGATGTGAAGGCCGAGGGCCTCGACTTCGCGGGCTTCAATCTGCATAAATGGATCGGCGCACCGGTGGGCGTCGGGGCCATGTTTATCCGCAAGGCGCGCCTTAACGACATCGATCCCTACATGGGCGAGGCGGTCAGTGAACGCGATCCGGTCTCGGCGCGCGTCCATACCGGTACGGCGAATTTCGCCGCCCAGATGGCGGCCATCGATGCGCTTAGCCTGCACGCGCAGATCGGTTCGGCGGCCTGCGAACAACGGTTCCGCGCCTTGCGTGACCTGTGGGCCGAACCGGCGCGCGCGTTGAAGACCATCGACATATTGACGCCCGCCGATCCGCGTCTGCACATCGGCATCACCTCGTTCCGCCTGAAAGCCGATCCGTCGCCCGCTGCTCATGCGGCTTTTGCCAAGCGCCTGCTGGATGACCAAGGCATTTTCACCGTTATGCGCACAGGCCTCGACCGCGGGGCCTGCATCCGCGTGACGCCGGGCTTCACTTCGACACCCGCCGACATGATGCGGCTTCTGAGCACCTTGGAGCGGCTATAGGCCTACCATACGCTCATTTCGGAGATATCGCTGTAGCCAAAGGCCGTACGCAGGCGTTCGACGGCCATCACCTGCGCCAGCTTGGCGTCGCCATAGCGTTGATAGGCGGGCGTGGTCATATCGGTCCCCGCCACCGGACAGACCAGTAGTTGATGCAGCGGCAAGGGTTTGCCCGCATCGCGCGCCCTGATTGCCGTGGCGATGTCCTTGAGCATGGTGTATCCTTTCGGTTGCGGGGAGGCGCTAACCCTACGCGGCCTTGCGTAAGGATAAGCCCGGAGCTTCCGCGACAGGCATCAGCGGCCGGTAAAGCCGCGCCATTGCGTAACCCAGATAGCGTTGCATTTGCAGCAACGCTGAATGCGTAAAATGACGGCTTTCGGTAACCGGACGCCGCCTGTACACCTTACAACGTACACAGCGTTTCGGCCTCCCCGGGCCACTTCAAACCCTTACCTGTCCACGATGTCCGCAAGTGCCCTTTTCAGCCAGCCGGCGAAGCCTTGCCCAAACCGAACCCTTCAGGAGCTACCGCCATGACCAACGAATCCTTCGTCACGACCGCCGACGGCACCCGCCTCTTCTTCAAGGACTGGGGCCCCCGCGAGGCTCAAGCCATCGTCTTCCACCACGGCTGGCCCCTGTCGTCTGACGACTGGGACGCACAGATGCTGTTCTTCCTGTCCAAAGGCTATCGCGTCGTCGCCCACGACCGCCGCGGCCACGGCCGCTCCAGCCAGTCGAGCGAAGGCCACGACATGGACACCTACGCCGCCGACGCCAATGCCATCGTCGAATATCTTGATCTGAAGAACGCCATCCATGTCGGCCATTCGACCGGCGGCGGCGAAGTGGCCCGCTATGTGGCGCGTTACGGCGGCAATGGGCGCGTCGCCAAGGCCGTGCTGATCAGCGCCGTCACCCCGATCATGCTCAAGACCGAAGCCTTCCCGCTGGGCCTGCCGATCGAGGTGTTCGACGGCCTGCGCGCCCAGACCGCCGCCAACCGGGCCCAGTTCTTCCGCGACCTGCCCATCCCCTTCTACAACTTCAACCGCGACGGCAACGCGCCGATCCCCGGCGTGATCGACAACTGGTGGCGTCAGGGCATGATGGGGAGCGCCAAAGCGCACTATGAAGGGATCAAGGCCTTTTCGGAAACCGATCTGAGCGCGGACCTGAAGGCCATCGAGGTGCCGGTGCTGATCCTGCACGGCGACGACGACCAGATCGTCCCCATCGCCGCCGCCGCGCTCGAAGCCATCAAGCTGGTCAAGCACGGCACGCTGAAGGTCTATCCCGGCTTCTCTCACGGCATGGCGACGATCAATGCCGATGCGATCAATGCCGACATACTGAGCTTTATTGAAGGCTAAAAAAAAACCGCCGTGCCCCAGGATGGCACGGCGGTATATACATTGACTCCGGACGAGGGAGGTGGGCCCGGTTTCCCTGCATAAGGTTGGGAAGAGTGCATTCCCGAATGACAGGCTCACCCTGCCTGCAACCCCTGCGGGCGGCCAGCTTCATTCGCCGAAACGGCCTGCCTTATCGACCAGCCGGATAGGACAGGATCGGACACCATGCTATGGTCCGGCCATGTCAGTGGGGATCAAAGACCGGAGTATCGCGCGGGGCCGTTCGGCGGCCCTGCTATTGGGCGTGTGGACGCTGGTCGCCCTGCTCAACGCCACCCAGTGGCAGCTCATCAACGATTCCTACGGCGCGGCGAAACCGTGGAGCGCCTATTTCGGCCCGGCCCTCACCGTCAGCCTGATCTGGGCCGCCCTGACCCCGGCCATCCTGTGGCTGGGGCGGCGCATCCCGATGAACGCCGCCCGCTGGCGCAAGGGGCTGGCCCTGCACCTCGTCGCCGGCAGCCTCCTGTCGGTCGTCCATACCCTGATCTATGTCCTCTTGTTGGGCGTGCTGTTCGGCGGGGACGAAGCCCTGACGCCGGGCCTGCAATTGCTTCAGCGCAAGCTGGCCACCAGCTTTCAGGCCAATTTCCTGATCTACGCCATAGTCGCCGCCGGGGCCGCCGGGGCCGAGGCCCTGCGCACGCTCGGGGCGCAGGAGCTGGAACGCGCACAACTGAAAGGTCAGATCGCCGAAACCGCGGCCGCCGCCCTGCGCCAGCAGGTCCAGCCGCATTTTCTGTTTAACGCGCTGAACGCCATTTCGGCCCTGGTCCGCACCCAGCCGGTCGAGGCCGAGCGCATGATCGCGCGGCTGGGCGACCTGCTGCGCCTGTCGCTCAACGCCAACCGCAATCCGGATGCGAGCTTGAGCGACGAGTTGCAGTTGATCGACGCCTATCTGGCGGTCGAGCAGATGCGGCTGGGGTCGCGCCTCAACGTCGTCCGCCGTATAGCCCCGGAGGCCGAGGCCGCGCGCCTGCCGACCCTGCTGCTGCAGCCGCTGGTCGAAAACGCCATCCGCCACGGCATCGCCCCCTCGCCCCGGCCCTCCACCCTGACCCTGACCGCGGCGCTCGATGGCGCCTATCTGGATGTGCAGGTGGCCGACGACGGCGTCGGCGCGTCGGATATCCGGGAAAATATCGGGCTCGGTCACACGCGCCAGCGTCTGGCGCACCTCTTTCCGGGCCGGCACGACTTCCATATCGACACGACCAAGGGCGACGGCTTCCGCGTCCGCCTGCGGGTGCCGCAATGATCCGCGTCCTCATCGCCGACGACGAGCCGCTGGCCCGCGCGCGCATCCGCGACCTTCTGGCCGAGGCCCCGGACATGCACATCGTCGCCGAGGCCGAAAACGGTCAGGCCGCCGTGGACGCCATCCGCACCGCCGCGCCGGACGTCGTCTTTCTCGATATCGCCATGCCGCTGCTCAACGGGCTGGAAGTGGTGACCTCCATCGGGCGCGACCACATGCCGCTGACCGTGTTTCTCACCGCCTACGATCAGTACGCGGTAACGGCTTTCGAGGCCGAGGCGGTCGATTATCTGCTCAAGCCCTTCGACGATCTGCGTTTCGCCGCCATGCTGGCGCGGGTGCGCACGCGGCTGGAAACACGGTCAGGCAAGGCGGCGGACAGCCGCGACTGGCGCGCCGCCTGTCTGGTGGCGCGCAGCAAGGGGCGACGCATCTTTATTCCCCCGGAAGATATCATCTGGGTCCGCGCCGCCGGCGACTATGCGGAAGTCCACGCCGGTGCCGAGGCCTTTCTGGTCGATGAGAGCCTGTCGGCCCTGTCGCAGCGCCTGCCCGGCGACCGCTTCGCCCGCATCCACCGCAGCGGGCTGGTCCGTCTCGATCAGGTGCGCGAGGTGCGCTCGATCGGGCGCGGCGATGCGCAGCTTGTCCTGCGCGACGGGGCGGTGCTACGCCTGAGCCGGCTTTACCGCGCGGAATTTATGGAAAGACTTGAGACCGCGCGACGTTAACTGCCGACCCAAACTACCAGCTTTGCGCCGTGTCCTCGTCCTCGATATAGAGGGCCGACAGGCTGTCGGAATAGTCCATCAGCAGTTCGGCATATTCTTCGGCCGACAGCCGCTGCATACGATGGACCCGCGCCATGCGATAGTTCCAGAACGAGCTGATATGGCTGAGGATGCCGATATGCTCGCCCAGCTCGAAAAACAGCGATGGCCCGTCGAGCAGGAAGCGGCGGAACGGTCCCGGATCGCGGCCGCGCGTCAGAGCCTGATAGGCCTTGTCGTACACCGCCAGCGTACGACCCACCGAGACGATGGCCTGAGAGATGCGCCGGCCCAGACGCGGGCGGATGTCGCTCAGAAAGTCCAGCACCGCCTTTTCGCGCGTCATCATCGGCTGATAGGTGGCCAGACCGTTCAGCACCTTATTCAGCTCTTCCTGAAGCTCGGTATAGCGCCATTTGAAATAGAGGAAGCCGCGCCACGAAAAGACCCCGTCGGAAAATTCGCCATTCGACAGGCGCAGCGTCATACGCAGCGGGTCCAGTTCGTGATCCAGTTCGTTGGCCAGTATCTTCCCGGCCAGTTTGAGCGTCGCCTGCTGCATGGCCGAGCCGAAGGCTTCACGCACCAGGCTCTCGATCTCACTATTGGCGAAACCGATCATGCGCGCGATGTCGGCCTGAGAAATATGCAGATAGCAGCCCGCCGGGCGATAGCCGCGCCGCCCCAGATGCTCGCGCACCAGAAACGGGTCGAGCGAGGGCAATTCATCGAGCGCGCGCAGCACCTCGGCATCGGGCAGGGTAGCCACGGCCTTGGTGTTATAGATATTGCGCAGGAAGGCATCGTAACCCACTTGGCCCACCAGCACCGACTGGCCGCCCAGCTTCAGGTCTTCGTTGTCGAAGGGCAGGATGATCTTGGTCGTGGTGCGCCGCGGTTTGGCGAACAGATCCTGCTCGTTGGCGCGCAGGGTGTGTTTGAGGATCAGGGCGCGGTTCATCTGCCGGTTGGTGAAAAACGGCTTGAGGCCGTATTCCGGCAGGTCGCCGTGCGTGCGGTACACATGCCCAAGGTTGAGCACCCGCGAGGTCGAGGCCGTCTCGCTGAGATTGGCCAGACTGCGAACATCCTTCTGCCCGACAGAGGAATCGAAAATCATGGGGCCCCCGCCCTGTTTTTGCTTATTGTCAGCCGAAAGAAAGGTTTCGGGGCTTTCGTCCCGTACCTTGTTACCGGCTGACCGTGCGCCGCTGGAGATGACTCCGTTATGCGACTTATGAGATCACAGGGTTAACCATAGGTAAATTTCCACCAGATAGTATACAAATACGACTCTCCTCCCCTACACGTCTGCGTGTAGTGACCGCAGGGTTGTATGGATTTGGGGAGGACGCGGGCGCGTCCATGGATTATAGGACGGGGACATTCCGAAAGGTTCCCCTTCATGCGTCGTCTCATTGCCTTCTTCGCCGTTTCCGTGGTCGTGCTGGCCCTGACCGCGCTGGGCGTATGGCAGGTGCAGCGTCTGATGTGGAAGACGGCGCTGATCGAAACGGTCAATGCCCGCGTGCACCGCGCACCTCAGCCGCTGGTGGCCGGGCCGGGTGGCTGGCCCGCCTTTACGCCCGCCAATGACGAATATCGCCGCGTCACGCTTAGCGGCCATTTCCGTCATGACAAGGAGACGCAGGTCTACGCCCTGACCGACCTTGGCGCGGGCTACTGGGTCATGACGCCGCTGGAAACCGCCGGCGGGACGGTGATCATCAATCGCGGCTATGTGCCGACGGAGCTACGCGCTCCAGAGACAAGGGCGCAGGGTCAGGTCCCCGGAGAGGTGCAGGTTACCGGTCTGGTGCGCATGTCGCAGGACAAGGGCTGGCTGTTCTCGCAACCCAACGATCCGGCGAAGGATCAATGGTTCCTGCGCGACGTGGCGCAGATCGCCAGGGCGCGCGGCGTATCGACGCCGAACTGGTTCATCGATGCCGAAGCCGCAACGGTGTCCGGCGGCTGGCCCAGGGGCGGATTGACCGTGGTGCGCTTCACCAACAACCATCTGGTCTATGCGCTGACATGGTTCACGCTGGCGGCGGGTCTGGCCGGCGGCAGTCTGTGGCTGGTTCGCCGCGGGCGGAAGGCGGAAAAAAAATAGATCTCGCCAAACAGGTCATGGGCCAAAATTAAAAGCGCCCGACCTTTCAGCCGGGCGCTTGTTTGTTTTTTTTGTTTTTCTCGTTTCTATCCCCGTAGGCAATCAGGCGTGGGCCTTGTTGAGCCAGTTCGCCAGACGCTCTTCGTTCTTGTCCATGATGGCCAGCCGCAGGCGGCGGAACGGCCCGTTGATCAGTTCAAGCGACACGTCGAACATGCCCATGCCGCGCCTGGGGGCGGCCGCCGCGACGATGTCTTCACGCGGGATAGCGATGTCGAGCAGGACACCCTGATACTCCAGACGGTCTTCATAGACGCGCAGTTCGCAACGCCACAGGACGGGCACCACGAACAGGGCGATCGCCACCGGGATCAGGCCCAGAACCACGCCCGAAAACTGCTGCATGACCGTGCCGCCGGCCATGTAGGCCTGAGACATAAGCAACACGCCTGCGACAATTTGTAGCAGAGCGGCGCAAACCAGCGCGGACTTTACGCCCAGGCCGAAACGGTAGGTGTGCAGAGCATCCGTCATGTCAGTTCCTCCATACGCAGCGCCCGAACGTCACAAAACTCACACGGGCGTCAATTTCACCCTAGCTTACGCAGCATAACGGTTTGCGCAAGTGGAATCTGCGACAATCTGACACATATGTCATTTATTTATCCACATACCGGCGCATGCTTATGCGTTTTTTACGCAAGTGCCGAATTTAACATAACAAAATTACAACGCTTGTTTTAAGCGCTGCGCGCCCCCCTGAGACAATTTGCCCCTTGCGCTTCCCTGTAATTTCATTAGGACGCGAGCGCTTTGACATTTGAAAACCTCCCGCGCGCGGGACTTACTTCCGGTGAATGCGTCGTGCATCTGAATTTTCTTGAAGGCAGGAACCTGATCCGCAAAGGCCTCGTGGCCGGTCTGATGGCCGCCGCTGCCCTGAGCCTCAGCGGTTGTGACTGGGCGCTGATGGACCCCAAGGGTCCGATCGGTCTGGCGCAGAAGGACCTGATCATTCTGGCCACCCTGCTCATGCTGATCCCGGTCGTGCCGGTCATCTTCATGACCCTGTGGTTCGCCTGGCGCTACCGCGCCTCGAACACCAAGGCGACCTACGATCCTAACTTCGAGCATTCGAACCGCATCGAAGCCGTGGTGTGGGCCATCCCGACCCTGATTATCATCGCGCTCGGCACCGTGACGTGGATTTCCACGCACGAACTGGACCCGCACAAGAAGGTCGAGGCCGTCGCCGAAAAGGCCGGCGTGACCCCGATCGAGGTTCAGGTCGTGGCGCTCGACTGGAAGTGGCTGTTCATCTATCCGCAGTACGGCATCGCTACGGTGAACGAAATGGCCATGCCGGTCGGCGTGCCGGTGCATTTCGAGATCACTTCGGCCAGCGTGATGAACTCCTTCTTCATCCCGCAACTCGGCACGCAGATCTACGCCATGAACGGCATGCAGACCCACCTGTCGCTGCGCGCCGACCATGCCGGCGTCTATGACGGCATCTCGGCCAACTATTCGGGCTTCGGTTTCGCCAATATGAAGTTCAAGGCCAAGGCCGTGGATGAAGCCGGGTTCGAGGCATGGGTCGCCAGCGCCAAGGCCTCGGGCCAGACGCTCGACGCCGACGCCGACGCCTACAAGACGCTGCATCAGAAAAGCACGCTCAAGGCCCCGGCCTTCTACGCCACGGTCCAGCCCGCCCTGTTCAGCAAGGTTGTCAATGGCTGTGCCGATGGCGGCCTGTGCAAGGAAGACGCCTTCAACATGGCGATGATGAAGAATCTTGTCCCCGGCGCGGTTGATTGCGTCGCCCCTGAAATCCTGACCTCGAAAAACAAGACGGCCGACAAGGTGGCGTTGACCAACGCCACTCCGGAAAGCTGATCTCCGATCCGCGTCGCCCTCAAAGATTTGACCCGTAAAGCGATTTAACCCATGTCCAGCCCTGTCGCCGAACTTCACGAAGACCCGCTTCTTCGCTTCCTCTTCGGTAAACTCAACATCGATTCCGTGCCGTGGCACGACCCCATCATCATGGGCGCCGGCGCCGGCATGGTCGGCGCGGCCGTCATCGTGCTCGGCCTGACCACCTACTTCAAGCAGTGGCCGTATGTGTGGAAAGAGTGGTTGACCAGTGTCGACCACAAGAAGATCGGGGTGATGTACATCATCCTCGCCCTCATCATGCTGCTGCGCGGTTTCGCCGACGCCCTGATGATGCGCGCCCAGCAAGCGCTCGCCTCCGCAGGCGGCGAGGGTTTCCTGCCGCCCGACCACTTCGACCAGATCTTCACCGCCCACGGCGTGATCATGATCTTCTTCGTGGCCATGCCCTTCGTCGTCGGCCTGATGAACGTCGTCATGCCGCTGCAGATCGGCGCGCGCGACGTGGCCTTCCCCTACCTGAACTCCTTAAGCTTCTGGTTCACGGCGGCGGGTGCGGTGCTGATCAACGTCTCGCTGGTTATCGGTGAGTTCGCCCATACCGGCTGGCTGGCCTACGCGCCGCTATCGGGGATCGAATTCTCTCCGGGGGTCGGGGTCGATTATTACCTGTGGGCTATCCAGATCGCGGGGATAGGTACGACACTGTCCGGCGTCAACCTGATCGCTACCATCTTCAAGATGCGCGCGCCCGGCATGACCCTGATGCGTATGCCCGTCTTCACCTGGACGACGCTGGCCGCCAACATCCTGATCGTCGCCGCCTTCCCGATCCTGACGGTGACGCTGGCCCTGCTCAGCCTCGACCGCTACCTGGGCATGCACTTCTTCACCAATGACGGCGGCGGCAACGCCATGATGTACGTCAACCTGATCTGGGCCTGGGGCCATCCGGAAGTGTACATCCTCGTCCTGCCCGCCTTCGGTGTCTTCTCGGAGGTCGTCGCCACCTTCTGCCGCAAGCGTCTGTTCGGTTACGACGCCATGGTCTACGCCACCATGGCCATCGCCGTCCTTTCGTTCCTAGTCTGGCTGCACCACTTCTTCACCATGGGTGCCGGCGCCAATGTGAACGCCTTCTTCGGCATCACCACCATGATCATCTCCATCCCGACCGGGGTGAAGGTGTTCAACTGGCTCTTCACCATGTACCGCGGCCGGATCCGCCTCGAAGTACCGATGCTGTGGACGCTGGGCTTCATCATCACCTTCGTCATCGGCGGCGCCACCGGCGTCATGCTGGCCATTCCGGGCGCGGACTTCGTCCTGCACAATTCGGTCTTCCTGATCGCCCACTTCCACAATGTCATCATCGGCGGCGTGCTGTTCGGCTGCATCGCCGGCCTGAACTACTGGTTCCCCAAGGCCTTCGGCTTCAGGCTGCATTCGGGCATCGGCAAGGTCAGCTTCTGGTGCTGGCTGATCGGCTTCTACCTCGCCTTCATGCCGCTCTATGCGCTGGGCCTGATGGGCATGACGCGCCGCCTCAGCCACATGGACAACCCGGTGTGGCACACCTACCTGATCGTCGCCGCCGTCGGCGCGCTGGTCATTCTGGCCGGCATCGTCGCTCAGATCGTGCAGATCGCCTACTCCATCTGGAAGCGCGACGAATTGCGCGACGTCACGGGCGACCCGTGGGACGGCCGCACGCTGGAATGGGCGACCTCTTCGCCGCCGCCCTTCTATAACTTCGCCGTCACCCCGGCCATCGGCAACCACGACTCGTTCTGGGACGCCAAGCAGACCGGTCAGGCCTATGTGCAGCCGGAAACCTACGAGCCCATCCACATGCCGCGCAACACGGCGACGGGCCTGCTGATCGGTCTGGTCAGCATTCCGTTCGGCTTCGCCCTGGTGTGGCATATCTGGTGGCTGGTGGTTGTGACCTTCGTCGGCATGATCGCGCTCGCCATCCTGCACACCTTCAACGAAAACCGCGACTATTACGTCCAGCCTGACGAGATCAAGGCGATCGAGGACGCGCGCTTCGCCCAGCTCAAGAAGACGGAGGCGTAATCCATGAGCAGCCCCTCTACCAACCCGGCGGAAAACCCTCTGGGCGCGTTCAAGGATCAGGTGAAGTCGGCCTACGACCACAATCCGAACGACACCCACCACACGGACGACCATCATCATCACGACGAAGAAGCCAAGGTCACCTTCGGTTTCTGGATCTACCTGATGAGCGACTGCCTGATCTTCGCGACCCTCTTCGCCACCTTCGCGGTGCTGAAGGACGCGACGGCGGGCGGCCCGAACGGTCGTGAACTGTTCGACCTCAGCTTCGTGGCCGTCGAAACCGCCCTGCTGCTGCTCTCATCGCTGACCTTCGGCCTGTCGATGATCTCGATGCAGAATAATAAACTCAACGGCGTCATCGGCTGGCTGGCCGTCACCGGCCTGCTCGGCCTCGGCTTCATGGGCATGGAACTCTATGAGTTCAACCACCTGATCCACGAAGGTGCCGGTCCCGACCGCTCGGCCTTCCTGTCGTCCTTCTTCACGCTGGTCGGCACCCACGGCCTGCACGTGACGTCGGGCCTGATCTGGATGGGCGTCATGTTCGTCCACCTCTTCCGCCGCGGCCTCACCCCCGCCAACCGTATCCGCATGATGGAACTGAGCCTCTTCTGGCACTTCCTCGACATCATCTGGATCGGCGTTTTCAGCATCGTCTACCTGATGGGAGCCGCCTGATGCACATCCCTGACAAGCCCACCCTACACAAGGCCAACGACCCGCATACCGAGCTGGCCGACCACCACGCGGTCGACAAGCTGAACCATGGCCATGGTCACGGTCATGACCACGGCGCGGGCCACGCCTCCGTGAAGGATTACCTGATCGGTTTCGCTCTGGCGGTGATCCTGACGGCCATCCCGTTCGCCCTGACCATGCTGAAGATTCTGCCGGCGTCGACTCTTGTGCCGGTTATCCTCATCCTCGGCGTGATCCAGATCGTGGTGCACCTGTACTACTTCCTGCACATGAACACCTCGTCCAGCCAGGTGTGGAACAACCTCGCCTTCGTCTTCACAGCGATTATCCTCGGCATCCTGATCGTGGGCTCGCTGTGGGTCATGACGCACCTCAACCACAACATGGCCCCCGGCATGATGGGCGGCGGTATGGGTTAAGGCTTTGGGCTGAGTGCCAAAGATGCTGAAGGCCGCTCAGGATTTTCCTGAGCGGCCTTTTCCTTTGAAGCGATGAAGACGCAGGGGCCGCGGGCCCCTGCACCCCGATACAGGGCGCGCACGCACTTTCGGACGAAGCCCCCTCCTATCTTGGTAGCAGACGCCGGTCTTAACGTTTGCGCTCACCATCAGGAGGGCATCCCCTGTGTCCTAACCTTCCGACACTTCAAGGAACAACCGTACCAGTTTTGTATTGATGTAGTAGTTGCTTTTGCCTGACCGGTGTTTCTCCACAAAGCCTTGCTCAGCCAGCGTATCGAGGTAGCGCGCCGCCGTCTGGCGGGTCACGTTCAGATCGTTCTGAACGTACTCAATCCGCGTGTAGGGGTGACGAAACAGATTGTTCAGCAAATCCTGGCTGTAAAGCTTCGGCAATTTGTCGCGCATCTGATGCTTTGCACTGGCCATTTGATCGCGGATACCTTCGACCAGGCGCACAGTGGTAACAGAGGTTTGCGCCACGGCTTCAAGCATGAAAACGACCCAGTCTTCCCATGCGCCGTCGTCGCGCACCGCTTGGAGCAGGCGATAATAGTCGCTCTTATGCCTGGTAATATGCCGTGACAGATAGAGGATCGGAATATCCAGAAGGCCCGTCCGCGTCAGATAAAGCACATTCAGTATCCGACCGATCCGTCCATTCCCATCAGGAAAGGGGTGGATGCTTTCAAACTGATGATGAATCAGCGCCATTTTGATTAACGGATCAAGGGGCGACAGTTCGTCATCATTGATGAACCGCTCCAGTGCCCGCATGTGATGTAAAATCGCCTGCCCATCCTGCGGCGGTACAAAGACAGTTTCACCGGTCGTTTCATTCCTCAACGCGGTACCCGGCATGACACGGAAACTGTCGTCTCGTCGCTTGAGTAATCGGAACATCTCGATCAGGACAGCGTTGGTGATGAGGCCGTTTGTCCGGCGCAAGCGCTCATGGCCCAACCGTACGGCATCCCGATAAAGCGCTACCTCCTTGGCGGCGGGAGATTGCGGGTCGTCGGGAAAGAGGTCGGCCTGAAACAGCTCATCCTGAGTGGTGACGATATTCTCGATTTCGGATGAAGCCTTCGCTTCCTGCAAGGCCAGCGTGTCGATCAGTATGCCTTGATTGGGGATAGTCCTCGCCTGCCCTTTTAGATCGGCCAAGGCACGGCTGGCCATAGTCAGCGCCCTATAGACGCGCACAGTCTCCAGTTCGACAGGTGGCGGCAAATCGGGAATGGCGTAGCTTTGAACCAGCATGGTGTCTATTTTAACATGTTACACGTAACATGTTATTAAAAATTCATTTAATTAACATGAAATGCGAAATATGTTCGCTACAGCGTGTTTTTCGAACATGACAAAGTGCATACGGGGTGGGGTCTACCCGTCCCTACGTCTTGAAAGGCGTGAAACGCCCATTCCCGCATACCGCGAATTCGGTATATACTATCGCGTTAACATTCAATTCACCTAACGTCGATATTTAAAACGTGGCGCTACTCTTACGGGTTGGCCGTTCTGCCGTCCTCGGCGGAAGACTGTCCGGTTGGCTCCCGGGAGGTTGCAGGCCGGGATGACTGCAGGACCGTGTACAATTGCCCCGTTGCCCACGGTCCTGCCTCTTCTCCCTCAGTTTGACGCGATACTTTGGCGCTGAGAATTTCAAAATCGACCCCATCAACGTAAAGCCACTTAGAAAGCTCTGTGAGCGGCTTTTTACGTTTTTGGCACTACATATCGGAAAATCAAACGAAGGGCGCTCAGAGGCCGCCTGAGCGGCTCGACACGACAGGTGGCGCAAGGCAAGCCATCTCAAACCCTAAGACTCTGATTTTGAATCAATTTTTCAGCGCTTGTGCGGCCCAACCTTGACCGGCTCGCCGAAATCCGGCGTTCCGTCCTTGCGATAGCGGAAATATTGGATACGCGTGTGGCGGTTCGGGTCGAACAGCGAGTTGCCCTTGATCTCCTTGTAGTCGCGCGCGTGATAGACGATGACATCGCGGCCATTTCCGTCGACCGTGAAGCCATTGTGCCCCGGCCCCCAGATATTGTTTGTTTCCGAGCTGACGAAGACCGGTACGGGCGATTTGGTCCACGCAGCCGGGTCCATCAGGTCGGCGTCGTCCTTGGCCGTCAGAAGCCCCAGGCAATAGTTATGGTCCGTCGCCGACGCCGAGTAGGTCAGGAAGACGCGACCGTTACGGATCAGCACCGCCGGGCCTTCCGCGACCTTGTACTTCACCGTCTCCCAGTCATAGGTCGGGATGGTCAGCCGCACCGGCGTCCTGGCAAAGGTCGTCGCCGTCGCCAGAGGCGCTATGTACAGATTCGAATTGGTGTCGATACCCGGTTCCTTCTGCGCCCATATCATGTAGGTGACGCCCTTGTGCTCGAACAGGCTGGCGTCGAGATTGAAGGTGTCCCACGGCATCTGAACCTGAACCGGCGCGTTCCACTTCGCCGTCAGCGGATTGGCCTCCGCCGTCGAGATGACGTAGGTGCGGACGCGGAACGGCTCACCCTTGTCCCCTGCCCCGAAATACAGACGCCACTGACCCTGGAAATGGTGCAATTCCGGCGCCCAGATATAGCCGCCCATCTTGCCTTCGGTCGGACGCCGCCACACCACCACCTCTTCGGCCGCCGTCAGTCCGCCAAGCGTCTTCGAGCGGCGAATAACCAGACGATCATATTCCGGCACCGTCGCCATGAAATAATAATAGCCATCGACGTGCTTCAGAATCTGCGGATCGGCGCGCTGCGGCACAACGGGATTGACGATCTGAGGCGTTGCCGCCTGCGCCAGACCCGGCGCCCCTAACCCCGCCGCCGCTGCCGAGCCGATGAAAAAGCGGCGCGAAAGATGGCTGTGATCGTCGCTCATGGTCGGGCTCCCGTTGTTATTATGTCGTACAATTATCTAACCGCCCTCCCCCGCCCTGTCAAAGGGCGCGACACGACGAAATCGTTTGGGCAGCTATGCGTACCGGAGAAGTCTGGTATCTTCATCCTAACGGGACGCGGGAGGACCAATGGCAGATCAACAAACCAAGGGCTGGGGCGAGACTGGGCGGGTTCTGTTGGCCTTTCTCTTGGCTCCGCTTCCCCTGCCCTTTTTCACCTCGGCGGCGTTGAGGGAACCTTCGTTTCTCTTAAGCCTGTTTGTTCCCGCCTATCTTTTCGCATGGACCGCCCTTTTCCTTTTCGGCCTCCCCTGGCACTTCCTCATGAAGGCGTTAAAACAGCGCTCCATCCTCGGTTATCTCGTCGGAGGCAGCCTCGCCGGAACCATACTGTGGGTTCTGTTTTTCGGGAGCGTATCTACTCAGTCCGTCATTGATGCGATTCTTGAACTGGCTACAGGTCAACACTATTTGCCGCAGCTCGGTTTTGCGCTCGGTTCAGGCCTTATATGTGCAGGGGTATTCTGGTGGGTCGTCATCCGCTGGTCTGGCCCGTTTCACTCAACGCGCCCTAGGCTCGATCAAAACCTTTGAGTCCCTCTCAAAATATCTAAAATCTCTAAGGCCGTTAGAGGGGTTTAAGAGTCTTAAGTTACAGAGTTAAGGCTCTACCAAAGACCGAAATCCGCAAACAAATCAGATTTCTCTGATAGACCTTCGTTCCCGTTGTGTCGCGTCCTCGTTCCCGAAGTGTCAAAGGCAGCGTTCCTGAAGTGTCAGGGGATTGTTCCCGATGTGCCGAAGGCCGTTCCCGAAGTATCGAAACTCCGGTGCACAGGCTCTGAAATTGAATCAATTTGGCCGAAGGCCCCGCCAAACTCATTCAAACCGATTCCCATTGTGTCAATAGATTCGCTTTTTGCGCGGCTTTTGCGGGGACAGGTCGGCAAAGGTGCGAGGTGATTCGTCACTTCAGGAACGCTTTTGTCGCGGGGATAGATAAAGAACGAAAATCAGAAAGCGTAAAGACGCAGGGGCCGCAGGCCCCTGCACCCCATAACCGGGCGCTTCAATCGGTGCCGACAATGCGCGGTGAAATGGATTAAGGGGCTTCGCCCGAAATTATACGCACATGGAGAGTATCGGGGTGCAGGGGCCTGCGGCCCCTGCGTTCTTCCTCTTTTCACGATGAACTAGGCCCGCAACTGATGGCGGTTCTTCTCGTGATAACGCTTCACGAAGCCGATAAAGGCGCTCTGATAGCGGTCCGGCGCGCGGTCGGCGCTTTCGGCCAGCCAACCGCGGAAGTCCGAATGCAGGGCGTGGAAGTCCCAGCCGCGATAGTGCTTGCGCAGATGCTCCAGCGTGTCCTCGCTGATATAGCCGCGGGGCTCTTCGTTGGCGGAGACGGGCTTTGCCTTCGGGGCGGGTTTGATGACTTCTATCGGCGTGGCAGCGAGGTCGCGGCGGACCATTTGCAGCAGAGGTTCGCGTGAGGTGGCGGCTTCGATGAGGCTGAGGTCGTAGCCGGGCAGGTCGTTGCGGCGGACGATGGCGGCCATTTCGAACTTGAAGCGGCGGTACTGGCCTTCGGCCCCGGACTTCTCGAACAGGGTCGGCAGGGCGATGGCGAAACCGCCCTCGCCTGCCCCACCGGCATGTTTGCGGGCGACCTTGTACAGCCAGCGTTCGCGGCCGCCGGTGATGTCGAAATAGGCCCGATCAATCGACAGGACGCCGCCATTCATCAGCACACCGTCGTAGAACCAGCTCGACAGCGAAAGGCTCAGGCCGCGTGAGCGCTCGGTCTTTTCATCGACCAACTGGCTCCAGTTATCGAGCCAGGAGAAGGTGGCTTCGCGGCGCAGGTCCGAGCGGATATTGGTCTTGACCGTGGTCGATTGCAGCCTATCCAGCGCCTGTCCCAGCAATTCGTAGGAGCGCCCGGAGATTGGGCGGCCGATCGAGCGCAGCAGATCGTAGGGCATGATCTTCAGCGTGCGCGGGATCTCGTTGACCCGGCGCTGCTTCAAATCGTTGAGCACGCTGGCGCAATAGATGAGGATGTCGGCGTCCCAGATGGTCGCCATGCCGTAGTCGGGATTGGCCGAGACGTGGACCCAGACCTTACCGTCGGGCGAGGTGTAATCGATGGGCTTGAGACGCTTGGACTTGGCGAGACTGAAGAAGGGCCGCTCCATCATCTCGCGCTGATCGCGCAGGCTCAGATCGGCCAGATAGGGCAGGAAGAGATCGATCTGTTCGGACTTGTCTTCGGCCATAAATCTACGAGGTCAGGAGCGGATCGACGGAAGTTTCCTCAAAGAAACTTTTTCATAAACCGATTCTCAGAAAGAGGTGAGTATCGGGGTGTGGGGCCTGCGGCCCCACGAATCTTAAAGGTGTAAAGACTTGGGGCCACAGGCCCCAAACCCAAAAGTTTCCTCAAGGAAACCTCCTCTAGCGCAGCCCCTTGCCCTGCTTGTCCAGCGCTTCCAGCGCCTTGCGGAAGAGGTCGGTCAGTTCGCGCGGCGACGCCCCGGAACCGGCATGGAGGCGGAGCGAGACGCCGTTGCGGTTCGACGACATGACGCTGAGCGCCGGGCGGCCGGAGGGGGCGGGGAGGGTGATCAGACTGCGGTCTTCGGACGCTGAGGGCGCATCGACGGTCAGAAGCTGACGTACTACCTCGGCTGCGGGTACGGACGGACCGCCACGGAAACTTGCCTGCATTTTTGCCAGTTCTTCAGCGGCGTACTTCATCAGCGGTAGAAGCTCGACGTCGTTGGCGGCCTCCAGCGTCTGGATGCGCTGTGCCAGCGGGTAGCAGGTGGCGAGTTGAATATCGGCGGGGCTGGCAAAGGCGGCGACGGCCCAGTCGGGCAGGGCGCCGACGCTGAGCATTTTCGATAGCCAGCCCTTCGACAGGCGCAGACGCTCGGCCATACGCACCTGCTTGCCGCCATAGTGCTGATCGAGCGCGGCGAGATAGGTGCGGGCGCGCTCGAAGTCCGAAACGTCCTTGCGCGCGCGATTTTCGATGTCGGAGATGCGGAAGGCCGACTCGTCGTCCAGTGCATAGACCTGCGCCAGGAACATCATGTCCGGATAGTTGTTGGCGCGCAGCCAGGAGATGGCCCAGTGACGACGCGAACCGGCAATGACTTCGTAATCGTGGTCGGGATCGTTATCGACGCGACGGACGACGGCCGGCACCTTCTGACCGCCTTCGGCGAGAATAGAGTCGATCAGTTCGCGGCAATTGGCTTCGTTGAGCGACTCTTGATGGCGCGGATTGCCGCTCCAGATGCGCACGCGCGCCGGATCGAGCAGAAGCTGGGTGACCTGCCTGACCTCGCCATTGGCGACGCGGGCCAGAGCGGATTCGCGGGCCAGAAGCGTGTTGGCCGAGCGCACCGAGGCGGGGGCAGGGGCGCCGGGCGCCGGCGAGGGGGCTGCAGGTGCAGGCGCACTTTCAGCCAGCGCATCGTTGAGAAGGGCGGAGAGGTAATCGGACTGGCGTTTGGACATGATGTCTCCTTACAAGGCGGCGGTCAGCGCCGCGCCCTTCTCATTATCCACCCGGCCCCAGCGCAGGCGGATAAGTTTTTCGATCTGGCCCATGGCTTCGTCGATATTGTTGCGGCAGCGCTTGTGCGTTTTCGGTGTCCCCACAGGCTTTTCCAGCTCGTAGACCGTCATCATGCGCAGCGCCGCATGGCTGATTTCGGCGGACTCCAGTATGGGGATAGGTAGAAGCGCCGGACCGAAGGCCTGTTCCATGATGCGCTGGATCATGGCGTGGCTGGGGTCGTTGGAATTGAACTTCGAGCAGATCAGGCGGCAGAAGTCGTATTCGACCTGAATGCCGGCTTCCTGAAGCTGATTGATCACCTGCGACATCATAGACAGAAACTGCACGGTCGAACAGAAGTCCGGCGTGGTTGCCGCCAGCGGCACCAGCAGCGCATTGGCGGCCTGCATGACGGCCAGCGAGATGGTGCCCAGCGCCGGGGGCGGGTCGAGCAGAACAACGTCGTAATCCTGCGCCAGTTCGTTTAAGCCTTGTTTCAATTTGCGGAAGCGCGAGGCGAGGGTGCCGCCGCCACCCGAACCGGCTGCCGCCAGTTCATACTCGACGTCGAACATTTGCAGGTTCGACGGGATGAGGTCGACATTGGGCCAGATGGTCGACTTGACCGCATAGTGCAGGCTGTCCTCGGTCGGCTCGATCGACAGATAGGGATAGAGGGTCTCTTCGCGCCGGATGGCGAAGTGCGGATTGAATCCGAACAGGGTCGTGGTGGTGGCCTGACTGTCGCAATCGACGACCAGCACGCGATAGCCCTGAACGGCGAGATAATGGGCAAGGTGCGTGGTGACGGTCGATTTGCCGACGCCACCCTTGAAGTTCTGCACGGTGATGATGGCCGGCGGGTCTTCGGGCGAGCGGCGTGGCGAGGCCCCCAGCACCTGACGCATGTTGAGCAGGGCCGGTATGTCGTAGCCGAGACGCCGGCCGGTATCGCTTTCGGGCGGCAGGGGCAGGCGACCATCCTGTTCGGCCATGCGGATGCGATTGGTGGAGCAGCCCAGGAGTTCAGCGGCCTCGGCGATGCCCAGACGCACATTCAGCGCCTTGGTAGCGCCAGGCAGGAAGGCGGTGCGGCGCAAACGCTCGACCATCTGCTCACCGGCCTGAGCCAGTTGTGTGATTCGCTCGGCTTCGGCCAGGTGAAGAGCATCAAACCCCTCATTATTCCAATGATTTGCGTTCATTTTGATGTTACCGAAAGCCGTTGAATGAAATGTAAGGGAAATTTACCCTTAAAGCTTCAATCGCGCCAAGAGGTAAATATCACGTTAACCCTAATGATGGATGGCTTCACACCGTCACGCAATCGCCCTAAGCCAGTCCCTCAGGAGGTGCAGCCATGCCCAGCTATGTCCGGTCCCGGCTTTTGGCGGCGCGTGAGTTCGCGCTTGATGAGCTATCGGTTCTCAGGGAAAGCGATCCGGCCTTTGACGGAGCCATAATCGAGACCATCCGGGCGTTTGCGCCCTTCGACGCCTATTGTTTCAGTGGGGTGGACCTGGACGGGTGCCGGGCGGGGTCGGGCATTCTACTGTCCACCGACATGCCCCTCGATATGCTGGCGACCTATAGCCGGGAAGGCTTCATCCAAACGGATCCTCTGATAGCCGCCCTCACTTCTGAAGCGCCGGATGCCGCCTGGGATGAATTGCCGGATACCGTCACAGGCACCCCTGCCGCGAGGCGACTGTCGCAGTTGATGGAGACCTATCTTCTGCCGCCACGCCTCGTCTTTTCCTTCTGGAATGAACAGGGAGAGCTTTATGGGGCGGCGACGTTTGCCCGCGCCAGGCCCTTTTCGGCGGCCGAACGCCAACTCTTAAAATGGGTGGCCTCACGGTTGCACGCGGCGATGCAGGCCCCTGTCCTTACCCGCTTCAATGCGCAGATAGGCCTTACGGATAAGGAGTTGGCATGTCTGGAACTGGCGTCGCGGGGACACAGCAGTTCTGAAATCGCCAGTCGGCTCGCCCTGAGCGCTGAGACCGTCGACACCTATTTCAAATCCCTGTCGCGCAAGATGCAGGTGCGTAATCGCACTCAGGCCGTGGCGGACGCTTTGAGGATCGGTTTGATACACTAATCAGAAAGCATCTTTTTTAAAGACGCGACCATGCACCATTAATCATTGCGCAACGAATAGGTCCCAAAATCGGATAGCAATGTTTTTCGATGGTTGACGACCGCTTAATAACACTCGGCATCAGGCATCAGGTATAAAATGCGGCGGCCGATACCGCCGTCGGGCGGGAGACGCGTATGAAACTGTCGGATATCAAAATCGGTACCAAGATTCTGGCCATTATCCTTGCGTTCGGCCTGTCGGCCATCGGCATGACTGTGTGGCAGAACGCCAACATCATGGAGGCGGAAAAGGCCTATGATAAGGTTATAAGCTCATATGACGCCGCTCTCTTGTCTGGGGCGCGTATGAACCAGAATGTCTATGCCATTCAGGGCGCTATCAATGGTCTGGCGTTTCAGTCCTGCCCCAGCAAGGCCTGTGACATCTACGAAGAACAGGTCAAGCTGGCGAATGAACGCTTCACGCAACGCTATGCCGATCTGATCCGGTTTGCGCCCGAATACAAGGCGGAATTCGAGCCGCTGAAGGTGCGCTTTGACGCCCTTTCCCACGAGATCAGAACCCGGCACCTTGACCTTGCCCGCGCCAATGACACCCAGGCGCTCGCGCCCGAACTGGCCGCCCAGGCCGAGACGGTCGCCCAACTCACAACCGATATCCGCAACACCGTGGATACCCGCCAGAAAGAAAACGACGCCATCGTGGAGACGTTGGGGGAGAAAATTCATTCAGATGCGCTGAAGGGCCTGATCCTTTCCGTGGTTGTGGTCGCCCTGATTACCGGCCTCGCCGCCTATATCGCCTTCGGTGATATCGTTCGCTCTCTGCGTCGGCTTACCGATCAGATGTCGCAGGTGGCGAAGGGGGCGCTGGACCTCAAGATCGATGGTCAGACGCGCGGCGATGAAATCGGTCTGATGGCGCAGGGGCTGGAGGGGTTCCGGCAGGGGCTGTTCGAGGCCGAGGCCCTGCGCAGCGAAGCCGAAGCGCTTAAAAAACGCGCTGAAGAGGACCGCCGTCAGGCGATGCTGAAACTGGCCGACGATTTTGAAGCGTCGGTGGGGCAGGTCGTCTCCATGGTGTCGGCGGCCGCGACGGAAATGCAGGCGTCCGCCGCGCAACTCACCGCGACGGCGCAGGAAACCGCGGCTCAGTCCGTTGCGGTTTCGTCGGCCGCGGAAGAGGCCGGGACCAACGTCACCTCCGTGGCCTCGGCGGCGGAAGAAATGGGCGCGTCGGTCAGCGAAATCGGGCGTCAGGTCGCGTCCTCGGCCCAGACGTCGCGAGACGCCGTGTCGCAGGCCGACGCCGCTTCCGAAGTCGTGAACGAACTGAGCGAGGTGGCCACCTCCATTAACGGCATCGTCGATCTGATTGCCGGCCTGGCGGGACAGACCAATCTTCTGGCGCTGAACGCCACCATTGAGTCGGCGCGCGCCGGTGAGGCGGGCAAAGGCTTCGCCGTGGTGGCGTCGGAGGTCAAGGCGCTGGCCGGACAAACCGCCAAGGCCACGACCGATATCTCGGCGCGTATCGCTCAGATACAGGAGTCAACCGGTAAGGCCGCGGCGGCCTTCCGTAACATTACGTCCACGATTCAAAATATCGACGCCACCAATACGATGATTTCGGCGGCGGTGGAGCAACAATCGGCGGCGACGCAGGAGATCATACAGGCTGTCAATCAGGCGTCCCTGGGGACGCAGGAGGTGACGATCAACATTACCGGTGTAGCGCAAGCGTCAAACCAGACCGGCGATGCGGCTGCGCAGGTACTTACCTCTTCGGGCGAACTTGCCCAGCAGGCGGAGCGGCTGCGACATGAAATGGATCAGTTCCTGGCGACCGTGCGCGCCGCCTGATCCCACCCACTTCGACCGCGCTGCGTGCGTAAGGTGCGGTTGTAGAGAGACGGTACGGCGGGCCCCCTCAGCCGTATCGTCTCTACCCTTGTCTTCGGATCAGAACCAGATAAGTTCCATTCACCATTGGTGATTGGGGCTTTGTTTTTGCCAAAATCTATTCAAAATCGGATGAACATAGCTTCGGAGCTGTCGTGGGACGACCTGCGACTGGTGCTGGCCATCCACCGCGAAGGCACCCTGTCCGCCGCCGGCAAGACCTTGAACCTCAGTCAGCCGACTATGGGGCGGCGTCTGGAGGCGGCGGAGGCGGCTTTGGGGGAGCGTTTGTTCCAGCGCACAACGCGGGGTCTGGTGGCCACGGGATTGGGTCTGACGGTGGCCGGGCACGCCAGGGCTATGGAAGATGAGGTTCTGGCCCTGTCACGGCGCCTGACGGGGGCTCAGCAGGCCCTATCGGGGGTGATCCGGGTGTCGGCTTCCGAATGGTTTTTCAATCATGTACTGATGCCCGTGTTCGAGGGCTTTATGGCGGCTCATCCGCAGGTGGTGATAGAGGCGGTCGTGGAAACGCGGGCGCTGGATCTCGATCGGCGCGAGGCCGATCTGGTGTTTCGCTTCGGTGGATTTACTGACGGTAATGCCGTGCAGCGCAAGCTGACGGAGATTGGTTATGGGCTTTACGCCTCGGCCTCTTATCTCAACCGTCACGGTTTGCCGGAACCCGATGACGGCGAAAATCATCGGTTGATTTTAATGGACGAAGCCTTCGGGCATCTGAGCGATGTCGTGTGGCTGCAAAGGCTTCTGCCGGGGGCCGCTCCGGGATTCCGCTCCAACAGCCGCGATCTTCAGGCCATGGCCGCCGTCGCTGGGCGGGGCCTGGCGGTTTTGCCGGCCCTTGTCGCCCGCCCCCTGGGTCTGGTGCCGGTCGATCTGGGCGAAGAGGCGCCCGGTCGGGAGGTGTTTCTGGCATATCATGCCGATCTGAAGCCCATGGCCCGGCTGCGGGCGCTGATCGATTATGTGACGCAAACCGTGCCGTCACGGCTCTAATCTATTCATTTTTGCATGAATATTATACCATAATGGGCATTTTCAGTCTGCGTGAATGGACTATATGGCGATCATCGTCCCTTTGATGATAAGGAGCCTCAGATGAAAGCCATTGGCTATAGCGAAACCGGTCCTGCCGCCGTCCTGCGTGATCTCGACTTGCCCAAGCCCTTCGCCGGACCTCGCGATCTGATCGTCAGGGTCGAAGCCATGTCGGTTAATCCTGCCGATACCAAACTGAGACGCTTCGCAGCGCCCCCCGATGGTCAACCGCGCGTGCTGGGATTCGACGCCGCCGGGGTCGTTGAGTCGGTCGGTTCGGACGTCGCTCTGTTCAGGCCCGGTGATGAGGTGTTTTACGCCGGTGACATCATGCGGTCAGGCACAAACGCCGAGTTTCACGCCGTCGACGAACGCATTGTCGGCCATAAGCCCAGGAGTCTGAGCTTTGCCGAAGCGGCGGCCCTGCCCCTGACGGCCATCACCGCATGGGAGATATTGTTCGAGCGTTTGCGGGTCTTACGCGACGCTTCCGCCGCGCCGCAAACCCTGCTGGTAATCGGTGGGGCAGGGGGCGTGGGGTCAATATTGATTCAGATCGCCAGACGTCTGACCAACCTCACCGTTATTGCCACGGCTTCGCGACCGGAAACTGTCCAATGGGTTGAAAAGATGGGGGCGAACGCGGTTATCAATCATCGATTCCCCTTGCACGAAGAACTGAAGCGCATCGGTATTCCGCAGGTCGATCTCATTGCCAGCCTGACGGCCAGCGACCGGCATTATGAGGCTTTGAAAGAGGCCATCAAACCGCAGGGTCATATCGCGCTGATCGACGATCCCGACACCTTCGACATCGTGCCGTTCAAGCGCAAGAGCGTCACTCTGAGTTGGGAGTTCATGTTTACTCGCGCCGCCTTTCAGACGCCGGACATGATCGAACAGCATAGGCTGCTCAACGCCGTGGCGGCGATGGTCGATCGCGGCGAACTGATCACCACTCTGACGCAGGACGCCGGCCCGGTCACGGCCGCCAATCTGATCCGTGTGCACGAGCAGGTCGAGACGGGGAGCGGCATAGGTAAAACAGTTTTGAGTGGGTTTTAGGATATGAAGGACCCAATCGGCAGGGCTAAAACATCGACTTGTTTCGGTCTTTGGTTGATGCTTTGATCGTCACGGCTCAGTGAAAGCAAGAGGGGGATGGAATGGGGTTTCTTCGCGCAGGTCTGTTTGCAACGTCATTCATGCTGGCGTCAGTGGTTTCTGTTCCGGCTCTGGCGCAATATGCCGGATCGGAGGCACGACCGGTGACGTGGTGCGATGAAAGCGGTCAATGCACGACGAAAAATGTTTGGGACACCTATGTCCCCCTCACGCAGGGTCATTCTCGCCTCAGCGTGACCACAACCACGCCGTTTCAGGTGTGCCTGTTGCTGACGCGTGAAGATCACCCGGACCTGATCGCTGATCAGGACCGCTGCTGGTATGTGAACGGCAAGATGACGCTGCCAGCCGTCAACCTTCCAGCCCGCGCGCGTTTTATGCTGCTGCAGATGGACGTCAAGAATGATACGCGCCCCTTTGTGTCGATGGAGGTGGTGATGCGCTGTGGGGATCAAAGATGTATCCAAGAGCGGGGCTGGCAGGGCAAAATCGAAAACGTCGCGCTTAAGGCCAAGACCGACAAGGCTTGTGCACGGGCAGAAGAGGGCGAAACCCTGTGGGTGGATAGCTACAGGCCCGATCCGCAAAGCGGCACCTACCAGGTCATGATCGGTTGCGCCATGCGTTAGGCACGGCGTGTGTCGTGAGACTGACCTTTTTCCGCATTGATTTCGGCGCAGGGGAGGGGGACAACAGGGCGATCCGGCACAGGAGCCTGCATGTCCCGCCCCAAAATCCTCCTTACCCGTCCCTGGCCCGAAGGCGCGTTCGATTATCTCAAGACGCGTTACGACGTGACGGTGAACGAGACCGGTGTGCCGCTGACGCAGGCGCAATTGATCGCGGCCATGGGTGAGTACGACGCCTTGTGCCCGACGGTCACGGATAAACTGACGGCGGATATTTTGCGCCCCGCCACGCGGGTGCGGATGATCGCCAATTTCGGCGCCGGGTTCGAGCATATCGACATTGACGCGGCGAGGGCGGCAGGGATCAGCGTCTCCAATACGCCTGATGTCCTGACCGAGGCGACCGCGGAGATCGCCTTGCTGCTAATCTTGATGACCAGTCGTCGCGCTTCAGAGGCGGAAAGAGGTTTGCGCGACGGGCGCTGGAACGGCTGGAAGCCGACGCAGTTTCTGGGGCAGAGCCTGAACGGCAAGACGCTGGGTCTGGTCGGGTTCGGGCGCATCGGTCAGGCAACGGCGCATAAGGCGAAGACCGCGCTGGGCCTGAAGATCGCCTATCATAGTCGCAACCGGGTCGCGCCGGAGATTGAGGCGCAACTGGGCGCGCGTTATGTGGACTCGCTCGATGCGCTGGTCGCCGAATCCGATGTGCTGTCGCTGCATACGCCGGGCGGTGACGCCACGCGGCATAGGGTCGATGCCCGCTTGCTGGGCCTGATGAAGCCGAGCGCCATCCTGATCAATACGGCGCGCGGATCGGTCGTCAACGAGGCGGACCTGGCCGCCGCCATGAAGGCCGGAACGATCTGGGCTGCGGGGCTCGACGTCTATGAGCGCGAACCGCAGGTGCATCCGGACCTTCTGCCGCTCGATAATGTCGTGCTGCTGCCGCATCTGGGGTCGGCGACGCGCGAAACGCGCGACAATATGGGCCTGCGCGCGGCCTACAATCTCGACCGCTTCTTCGCCGGGAAAGAATTGATTGACCGGATCGCCTGAAATCTCAGCCGCTCAAATCGTTATTGAGGCGGTTCGACGCTGGCGTAACGAGGGCGCCCGTCTGATCGGCCTGTGCGGGGCGCAGGGCTGTGGAAAATCAACGATTGCCGAGGCGGTGCGGGTGCATTTTTCAGCGCAAGGGCTGACCGTCGCCGTTCTGTCGTTGGACGATCTCTACCTGCCGCCGCAAACGCGGCCCGTTCAGGTGCATCCGCTGTTCGCCACGCGCGGCGTTCCCGGCACGCACGACGTGACGCTGGGGGTTGCAGTGTTCGATGCACTGAAAGCCGGGGTGAGGTTGGCGCTGCCGCGTTTCGATAAAGCCACTGACAAACCCCTACCGCGTAAAGACTGGCCTCAGATCGCCGCGCCGGACCTGATCCTGTTCGAAGGCTGGTGCGTGGGGGCTTGGCCGCAAGGCGATCAGGCTTTGGTTGAACCCGTCAATGCGCTTGAGCGCGATGAAGACCCTGACGGGCTTTGGCGGCGTTATGCGAATCAACAATTGGCCGGGCCCTATGCCGATCTGTTCGCCCGGCTGGATCGGCTGATCCTTCTGGCCGCGCCGGGTTTCGAGGTGGTGCAGGGTTGGCGCACCCAACAGGAAGAGGCGTTGCGCCGGAAATTGCACACCGAGGGGCGTGATACATCAGGCCTTATGGACGCCTCTGCCCTGACGCGTTTCATCGCCCATTATGAACGGCTGACGCGGCATATCCTGGAGGACATGCCGCGCCATGCGGATTTGACGATCCGGCTGGGATCTGAGCGAGAGAGTCTATAAGGCTTGTGGGCTGGCTTTTGGACGGCCACCCTTGGCGCCATTCGCCCGGCTGGCCGTTGCACGACGTTCGGCCCGGCTCATGACGTTGGAGCCCAGCACGTCCAGAAACAGACGCGACACGGAGATATCGGCGTCGAGCAGCGGGACGTGCAAACCATAACCGCGCCCCTGCACCTCGATCCGCTTCAGATCCTCGGGCGTCGCCGCCTCCAGGCCCTGAATGGAGGTCAGCGGAAATCCGGCGGACGCCCCATTCGTCAGTTGCACGACAAGCTGATCAGCCCCGGCGTCGTATCGCGCGCTTGCGGCGCGGAAGGCGGTGTTCGGCCGACGCCTGGTCTTTTCGAAGGTTCGGGTTGTGACAGGCTTGAACTCACCCATGAATCTCACTCCATTTCTCGCAGATCGCTTCGAGGTTCTCCGCGATCAGGGCACCGATTTCATTCAGTTCGCTTAGTTTGAACCCTTCGTGGTCCCAGAGTTCCACGGGGCCTTGCGAGCCGTTTAGCCGGAAGCGCGCTTCAGCCTCATTGCCCTTCAGCGCATGGACATGCGGGGGCGGATGATCGTTTGTATAGATGGCGATGCGGATATTCCGCAGGGTCAGCAGTGTCGGCATGACCCTTTATAGCCAATAACCTAGATCGCAGTCTAGGTTATTTTGCAAACAAAACGCCGATCCGCAGAGCGGACCGGCGTTGCAAATCGGTCTTTTAAGCCAGGCTCAGGCCGCGATGACAGTCTGCTTCTGGGTGCCGAGGCCTTCGATGCCCAGTTCCATCACGTCGCCGACCTCCAGATAGACCGGCGGCTTCTGGCCCAGGCCGACACCCGGCGGCGTACCGGTCGAAATGACATCGCCCGGATGCAGGCTCATGAACTGCGACAGGTAGGAGACGATGAAGGCCGGCTTGAAGATCATGGTGGCGGTCGAGCCGTCCTGATAGGTCTTGCCGTTGACGCTCAGCCACATTTTGAGATTGGTCGGGTCGCCGACCTCGTCGCGGGTGACCAGCCAGGGGCCGATGGGACCGAAGGTGTCGCAGCCCTTGCCCTTATCCCAGGTGCCGCCGCGATCGAGCTGAAAGGCGCGTTCGGAGACGTCGTTGATGGTGCAATAGCCAGCGATGCAGGCCTCGGCCTCGGCTTCCGATACGTAGGAGGCCGTCTTGCCGATGATGATGCCCAGTTCGACTTCCCAGTCCATCTTGGTCGAGCCGCGCGGCTTCTTCACCTCGTCGTTCGGGCCGATGATGGAGGACGTGGTCTTGGTGAACAGGACGGGTTCTTCGGGGATGGGCAGGTTCGATTCGGCCGCGTGGTCGGCATAGTTAAGGCCAATGCACAGGAACTTGCCGACGCCGGCGACGCACGGGCCGTAACGGACGCCTTCGGGGGCCAGCGGGAGCGAGGCCGGATCTAGGGCCGCTAGTTTGGCCAGCGCTTCATCGGAAATCGTTGACCCGGTGATGTCGGCGATGACGCCGGACAGGTCGCGGATGCGGCCTTCGCTATCGAGCAGGCCGGGCTTTTCCTGACCCGGTTGGCCAAAACGCAGCAGTTTCATGAGGTTTCCCCTTTTGGACGATCGTGGCAATGTAGTCTGCCGGGAGTGGGATAGCGGGTTTGCGCACGGCGGCAAAGGCCGGATTTTGTTTTGCTGACAGAAGTTATTTCGCCAATAAAATTCAGATATGCGGGCTATTCCTTGTGAAAGTCAGGCGGGTCCGAAGGTGAAAGGGAGGTTTGATTTCGGCGCGTATCAGGTTTGACTGTGGAGCGCTTGCAATCTTGGGACGACCGTCTCATCTTTTTGTCGTACCAAAGCCGAAAAGGCTTCCCACCCGCCGCAATGCGCTTTAGATTACATACAGATTGTCCGTGACCGGAGATGCCTGAATTGGCGCGAGTAAAAACACAGGAAAATGAAGCCTTTGGGGCAGAGGTCGAGGACTTGGCCGAGGCGGGCGCCGAGAAGGAAAAGGGAATCGCCGGGGCGTTGACCCTGATGCGCGGTCTCGACGTGCTGGGACGCGTGGCCAAGGGCGATAACACCCTGCCCAAGATTTCCAAATCCCTGGGGTTGAATAAGTCCACCGTGCACCGTCTGGCGTCGACGCTGGTTGAGTACGGCTTTCTGTCCTTCACCCAGCGCGAGGGTTATGCGCTGGGGACGCGGTTGCTCGAACTGGGTCACGCGGCGTCGCAACAGATCACACTTACGCGCGTGTCGCACGACCATCTGGTGAGGCTGGCGGCCGATACCGGCGATACGATCAATCTCGGCGTGCTGGACGGTCATCAGGTCCATTATATCGACAAGATTCCGGGCACGCGCCGTATCGAGGTGCGTTGCGTGATCGGCGAGCGCCAGTACCTGCGGCCGACCGGGCTGGGTAAGGCTCTGCTGCTGGATGAGGACGAGGACAAGTTGCGCGAAGTCTATAACCGTGAGGCGCGGGAATTCCCCAACTACCGCTACGACCTCAAGGGCTGGCTCGACATCATGAAGACGTATCGCGAAGGCGGCTACGCGCTCGACATGGATGAAAACGAAGACCGTATCCGATGTGTGTCGGCGCCGATCCGCGATTTGTCGGGCAAGATCATCGCGGCGATTTCGATTTCCAGCGCGGCCCAGTACATGGACGATGCACGTCTGGAGACGCTGAAAGGCTATGTGAAGGAAGTCACCCGCACCATCAGCCGCGAGCTGGGGTATAAGGGGTAAGGCTTTCCGGCGGATAATCGCCCTTGAGACGGTATGTCATTACAATTTCACTTTGCGTTCGCCGTTGCCAGTCGTATCAATTGAGTGAAGCGGGCGCAAAAGCCCGAAACCGTCTCCGAGGGGGGAAGACATGCATCGTTTTGCCATTACGCTTGCCGCTGTTCCGGCGCTGATCTTCAGTACGTCCGCACAGGCTCAGATTTCGTTTCAGCCGGCCACGCCTGCGGCACCCAAGGCTCAGGTCTTCACCCTGGAAGCGAAGGACGGCGTGACTTGCGCCAACGGGACGCTGGCTTGGCCCGCCGCCTTGACCTTTCCGGCCGGGCTGATGGCGCAAAGGCCTGCCCCGCCGGTCAGCAGCGGTAATGATGAGCCGATCGTGTTCAACGGGGCGGATCCGCAGCCCGCGCTGCAAGCCAAATCGCCCAGAGGCTATACGCTCAGCTTCGATGTGCTGACCAATGGCCGGATGACCAATATACGTCCGTTGGCCACAGATTATCCTCTGTACAATAACGATTTTCTGCCGGCTTGGGCGGCGGGCTGGACTCTCGGCGCGCAGGAAAAGCCACTGACCGGTTGCAAGATGACGTGGACGGTGAAGACCGACTATTCACCCGAAGCCGCGCGGCCGCTGATGTATGAGGCGGCGCAACTGCGCAATATCACCCCCGGTCTGCAGCTCAGCGATCCGCGTACGCCCGATTGCAAGGCCGCCGACCGCCGTATCAAGACCCGCGCCTATCCCGATGTGCGCACCTCGCGTAAGACGCCGGGTCGTCCGCAGTGGGTGGTGGTGCGTTACGACGTGCTGGCCAATGGTAAGGTCAAGCCCGGCGGTCAGGTGCGGGCTTCGGGCGACGCCGAAAACCTCTCCGCCATAGAAAAGGCCCTGGGTCAGCGCACCTTCCATGCCGGCGAGCCGGCGGCGGAATGCCTGACCAGCCTCGCCATTTCGCCGGCAACCCTGCCGGTGGAGCCGGGTATCGGCGAACTGTCGGCGCTGAACAAGGCCCCCATCAAAGGCGATGGCGATACGGATGAGCAAAAGACCTGCCCCGCGGATATGCGCCGCGAGGCCATGACCTTTACCTACCGTGCGGACTATTACCCCGCTCAGGCTAAGCGCTTGGGCGTCGAAGGCGTCGCGCTTCTGACCTTCGATGTCGCGCCGTGGGGGCAGGTGAGGCTGAAATCGAGCTGGAGCCACCCGCTGCCGCAGTTTGGACAGGCCGCGACGCGAATGCTCAATCAGTCGACCTTCAAAGCCTCGGACCGCGGACTGAGCGGTTGCCGACTGCTGGTCCGTTTCGTGCGTGAAAAGGACGAGGTCGAGACGAACGAAGCCGATGAGGAAGACACCGCGTCCTAGAGCGCAATCCGATAAAGTGGGCACCCCTTTTGGCTTCGCCGAACTTCGTTTCGGAAAAATTGCGCGACCACTCAAAAACTGAGAGCGAGATGATGTTTCCACTTTAAATCATCTCGCTCTAGAGCGGAATGATTTCTGATGGAATCATTCCGCTCAAGCCGCCATTGCGGCGGCGGCCAAGGTGGCGGAGCCACCGCCCGGCGCGGGCGTAAACAAAATCTAGATCATTATGTTTCCATAAGAAAACATAATGATCTAGAAGGCGGGTCCGTCCCTCAGCACAAACCGGCGCTCGCCGTGTTGGGCGGCATAGGTCTCGGCCTTTGACGCCAGTACGGCGTCATTGGTGGCCGCGGCGGCCTTGAGCAACATCTGATAGACCATTTCCGGTTCCGGCGAGATTTCTTTCCAAGCCCACGGTTTGCCGTCGCCGGCAAAGGCCGCATGGAAATCGACGGCCGTGCGCAAGGATTGCCCCTGCGGTCCTTTGTGTGCCCACAGATCCACCCCGACACAGCGCGACAGGGCGGCGATGTCGAGCATGGCCGACAGATTGGTGTAGCTGTAGTGCTGCGATCGGGTGCGCTCCAGTTCCTTCGGCTGGCTGCCGTCGGCGGCGATCTGCGCGTCGATGCGTTTCGTAAAGCCCATCGCCACTTGCCGCGCCAGATCGGCACGCCCGGCAAACAGCGCAAAGGTGATCAGTTGATGATCATAGTGGACGGCGTGGTTGTTGAGCGCCGCCGCCTCTTCCTTGCCCAGCGGATCGTTGACGAACCAGTCGGCCATGTCCGAGAACCACTGTTTCAGGCCCGCCGTATCCTGCGCGGTCAAAGCACCCGACGGGCCGAGCAGGCCAACGCCTTCGACCACGCCGATCAGGTTTTCCATGTCGATCAGGCCTTCGGCGCGGCCTCTGGTGCGGCCCGGCACGCCCTGACCGAAGCTGACATTGGGGTTCATCTTGGTCTGCGGATCGAGGAACCAGACGCGCAGGATCAGAACCGCGTGCTCGGCATAGGCCTTGTCGCCGGTGAAATAGTAGGCCAGCGACAGGGCCTCCACGGCGTCGGCCATGCGGGTCACGGCCGTGCGGTCGAAGGCGTCGGTAGCGCGCTCCGGATTGACCTGCCCGTCGCGGCGGATATAGGGCTCGCCCCCCGGCACGGCAGGGTCGGGCCACCAGTAGGGACCCATGCTCATATAGTCGTGCTTGTCGCCTGACGGCGGGGTGCGCGTCTTGTAGGTGACGCTCCAGGGCCCGGCTTTCAGCGCCTTGTCGGCGTCCTTGATGACCCTGGCCACGGAGGCGGCGGCGGGACCTTTGGCCTTGAAGCTCTCCAGCCGCTCAGGCGACCAGCCGAAGGTCCGACGTCCCTCGAAAGCCGCGCTGTAGCCCTTGACGCCGTCGCACACGGGCGCGGTAAGGGCGGTTGACGCGCTCAGACCCAGCGCGAGGCTGGCGATGATGAGGCTACGCACGGTTGACCCCCTTCAGAATTTTTTCTTCGGGCACTTTTTCGAGCCTTGGCGCGAGTGTGTGGATGACGAAGATGGCGATGAGGTAGGCCGAACCGGCGACGATGAAGATCGGCTGGTAGGACTTGAACAGCTCCAGAATATAGCCGTTATAGGTGGTCATCAGCATACCGCCGATGGCCCCGGCCATGCCGCCGATGCCGATGACCGAGGCTACGGCCTGTTTCGGGAACAGGTCGGACGGCAGGGTCATCAGATTGGCCGACCAGGCCTGATGCGAGGCGGCCGCCAGGCCGATGATGGCGACCGCGCCCCACAGATTGTCGACGAACTGCGCGGCGACGATGGGGGTGACGAGCAGCGCGCACATCAGCATGGTCGATTTGCGCGCGGCATTGGCGCTGCGCCCGGCCTGCATCTGTTTCGACGAGGCCCAGCCGCCGAAGACCGAACCGAAGTCGGCCAGCAGATAAACGGCGATCAGGGCCGGGCCGAAGGTCTTGAGATCGAGGCCGTGGCGCTTGTTGAGGAAGTCCGGCAGCCAGAAGAGATAGAGCCACCAGATGGGATCGGTGAGAAACTTGCCCAGCGCATAGGCCCAGGTCTGACGGAAGGTCAAAAGCTTGAACCACGAGATTTTCGCCGCAGGCGCGGCGGCTTCGGCGGGCGTGTCGTCGGACTGAATGTGCGCCAGTTCGGCCGGCGACACCCTGGGGTGCTTGTGCGGCTGACGGTACATGATCAGCCAGGCGATCAGCCACAGGGCCGTCACAATGCCGATGGAGATGAACGCCGCGCGCCACCCGAAGGCCAGGGTGATGGCGGGGACGAGCAGGGGGGTGATGATCGGGCCCATGGCGGTGCCGGCGTTGAAGATGCCGACGGCCTGAGCGCGCTCTTTCTGCGGGAACCATTCCGACACGGCCTTCAGCGAGGCCGGGAAGGAGCCGGATTCGCCAAAGCCGAGGATGGAGCGGGCGATGGCGAACTGGGTGACGCTGTGGATCAGGCCATGGCCGATGGAGGCGACGGTCCAGATGGTGAAGGCCACAGCATACCCGATGCGCACGCCGACGGCGTCGATGATCCGCCCGAAGGTCAGAAAGCCCACGGCGTAGAAACACTGGAACCAGAAGACGATATTGGCGTAGTCGATCTCGTTCCACTGAAGCTCGCCTTGCAGCGTGGGCTTCAGGATGCCGATCATCTGGCGGTCGATATAGTTGATCCCGATGGCGATGAACAACAAGGCGCAAATCACCCAACGGTAGCGGGTGACCGGGCCCGTTTTGGCCGGCGAGGCGGAAACGGTCATGCAGAAACTCCCTGCGCAGCCGAAATTGGCCACAGTTTCATTTATAGGTACGATTGTTTCTTATATAGAAACAAATTTGACCAGGTTTCAACCGGCTTTTTGGCGATACCAGTCAGCCAGCACGGCAAAGGCCTGTTTGCGCGCCCCGGTTTCCGACAAAAGACCCTTGCGGTTCCAGCCGTTCTGATAGACCGGATGCTCGCGGCGCGGCGTCTGGAAATCCTTGAGAATCCACGGCGACAGCCCGGCGAGGAAGGGCACGGTAGCGGCATTGGCCAGGGTCGCGCGGTAGAAGTCGGCCTGAAACTCTTCGGAAAATTTGCGGCGGTCGCGGGCGTGGAAACCGGCCAGCGCATCGGCGCCGAATTCGGAAAAGATCAGCGGCTTGTCCACCGGGGCCGACCATCGGATCGGCGGCACGTCCTCCAACTTGTCGCCGCCGTACCACGCTGTGTAGGTGTTGGCCGACATGATATCGAGCTTGTCGACCAGCGGATCGTCGATGCGCGCGTGCAGCACGCCATCAACCTTTGTTTTGTTAACCAGCAGGGCGGCGGAGGTCAGGCGCGACGGGTCCAGCCGTTTGGCGTCGTCGGCCAGCGTGCCCATGAAGCGGTTGCGCGCCTCGGTCTTCGGCGTCTCGTTACCGACGCTCCAGATGATGAGGCTGGCGCGGTTGCGGTCGCGCAGGATGTTCTCGGCCATCATGCGCCGCGCCGTCGTCAGCGCGCGCTCATCGGCAAAGGCGACGGCCCAGTAGACGGGGATTTCGCTCCACACCAGAAGCCCCATCTCGTCGGCCAGTCGCGTGGTGACTTCGGAATGGGGATAGTGCGACAGGCGGACGAAATTGCCGTTCAACCCGTGCTTGACCTCGGTGAGCAGGGCGCGTGAGGCCTGTTCGGTCATAATGCGCGCCGGGTTCGAGCCGAACTCTTCTTCATGCAGGCAGATGCCGCGCAGGAAGATCGGCTTGCCGTTGAGCCGAATTTCATGGCCCTTCACGGCGACGGTGCGGAAACCGACGCGGTCGCTCAGCGTGTCCGAACCCGCCGTCAGTGTGACGTCGTAAAGGGTCGGGGTTTCCGGCGTCCATAACTTGAGCCCGCGCGGGGCCTTGATATCGAAACGCGCCTCGCCTTTTTCGTCCGTGCGCGCCCTGGCGCTCAGTTTCAGCGCGGGGATCGACAGGGTCAGTTCGCTGTTGGCGGCGGCCGGGCCGAGCAGGCGGGCCTCTGCGATGATGCGACCTTCGGGCGTATAGCGTATATAGAGGTCGTCGATGAAGGTATCAGGCACGACGAACAGCCGCACCGGGCGCGTGACGCCGCCATAGATGTCCCAGTCGGTGATGCGCGGCGGCACGCTCTGGTCCGTATGGCTGGAATCGACGCCGAGGGTCACCTGATTGACGCCGTCTCGGATGAGGTCGGTAATATCGAAGGTGAAGGGGGTAAAGCCGCCTTCGTGCGCGCCGGCCGGCTTGCCGTTGACGAAGACCTGGGTGACGTAGTTGACGGCCTCGAAGCGCAGCAGGGCGCGGTAGCCTGGTTTGGGGCTGGCGATGAAGGTACGCTGGAACCAGATCAGCCCGTCATAATAGCGCAGTTGCGGCAGGGCGGCGTTCCATGCGCCCGGCAGCGCCATGCGCGGGGCCTTCTGCATGTCATATTCGAACAGGGCGTAACGGTCCCTTGCCTCTTCGGCGGCGACATCGACATCGGTGAAGCGCTGATTGCCGCGGCTGGGTTTCCAGTCCATCAGGGTCGACCAACCGGTCTTGTAGAGGTCCTTGGAATAGGCCCACGCCCCGGACAAGTCCTCGTTCGGCCGATTGACCGCCGCCGTCAGGCGGATGGCGGGCAGGATCGGGGCAGCGGCGAGATTGGCGGGTTCCGCGCGGGCTCCGGTCGCGGCGAAAGCCCCCAGACTTGTGCTGGAGAACAGGGCGGTGCCGGAAAACAGCGCATGGCGGCGGGTCAGATGGTTCATAGGCGTTCCCTGTGTCTTTTATCGTTGTGCCGCGGTCGGTCTTTTAGCCGGATAAGGCGACCGCTTCCGGGTCGCGGCGCAGTTGGTCAGCCTTCGCGATACGGCGGTCGCGGGCCATTAAGGGCGCGGAGATGGTCTGACCTCTGTCCTGAAAAGTTGACGTTTGGACAGCATTTCAGCATACGCGATCCATCAAATAGATCAACCAGTCAAAACGTCGAACCTAAAATGAGTTGACATCGGCGAAGGCCATACAGGCCTCGAAAATATCAAAAAATCTTTTAAAATCATATTGTCCCTATATTTATCATCACATCCCACTTGTTGCAATTTTGAAACATCTCGGTGTTCAGTGAGGAAAGCGCTGTCAAAAATCGTCCCGATATGTAGACGACCGTTCTGAAAAATAATATTGATTGGTAAGACAAACGGCGGCTGTAACGGTCAGACCGATTTGTATAATAATACAGGAAACGCGAATATGATCAGGATTACGGCGCAGCGCCGCAGGCTGGCCTTGGCCTCGGTGTCACTTCTGGCGGTATGGACGGGTGCGGCGATGGCGCAAGAAACGCCCGCCGCTCAAACCCCGGCGCAGGCCGCCGACGGCAACGAAACCGTGGTGGTGGTGACGGGTTTCCGCCGCTCCTACGCCGATGCTGTGAAGGTCAAGCGCGACACCATCCAGATTTCGGACAGCATTTCGTCGGACGGTCTGGGCCGTTTCCCCGACCTCAATGTCGGCGAAGCCATCCAGCGCATCCCCGGCATCCAGATCAACCGCGAAGCCGATGCGCGCAACGCCACCATCTCCCTGCGCGGTCTGCCCGGCTCGTTTGCGCGGACCACGCTGAACGGCGGGGCCTTCGCCGATCCGATCCTTAACGGCTCGACGCCGCTGGGGGCTTTCGCGTCGGACATCTTCTCGTCGATCACGGTCATCAAGTCGCCGGCGGCGTCCGACCTCGCGGGCGGCCTGTCGGGCAATATCGACCTGCGCATCGCGCCGGCCCTGTCGCGCAAGGACGGCGGTTTCGTCAAGCTGGCCTATGAGTACAATTCGCTGGGCGGCCTCGGCAGCCCGTTGGCCTCGATCGGTTATAATAAGCGCATCTCCAGCGACTTCGCCGTGTTCGGCGTGCTCGCCTTCAAAGACGAAAAGTTCCGCCGCGACTCGATTACGGTCAATTCGTGGGGCAATCGTCTGGGTGCGATCCAGTACGGCAATCAGGCGGCGTGGTCGGCGACCAACACCACGGCCAACCCGGAATTCAATGCCTTGATGGCGCAGTATCCGGGCGGCGTCTACTACCCCAGCCAGACACGCCAACTGGTGCGTTTCAACCGCGGCACGCTGTTGTCAGGCGCGACGGGCTTTGAATGGAAACCGGCGGAAAACTGGAAGATCGGCGCCAACGCCTTCTATACCGAGCGCAATCTCGACGAATCGACCAACCACCTCCTCTATGTCGATGCCGGTCCGGGTAACAACACCAATACGGTGCTGACCGCGACTTCGGCGGTGGCGAAGATCACCAATATCGGCACGCCCTATTTGGTCGATACGCCCAACGGGCCGCGCGCCTATATCAACAGCTTCACGGCGGAAAACCTCAACACCTTCGATTCGGTGCGTTCGGAACCCGGCGTCAACAAGACCTGGGCCTTCAACCCCAGTGTCGAATTCGCCAATGACGACTGGCGCGTCAAGGCGGCGATCACGATTTCCGAAGCCACGGCCGAAGCCAACCAGATCGAGTTCGACATTGTGCAGAACCCGTACCGTAATCTCGGTTCGGCGGGCCTGAATGGCATCAAGGCGATTGTGGGGCTGGGCGGCGCGGACCTGTCCAACTATTCGGTCCTGCTGACCACGCCCAAGGCGACGCACATCCCCGTCGGCGGTTATCCGATCCCGGCGGCGGCCAGCGCGGCGACCCAGGCCGGCGCGCCCATGCCGGGCCAGTCGGCGACCACGGCGGGCGACCGTTTCGGCATTACCGGCACCAATGGCAAGGCGGTCAATACGCTCGATTCGGCGCAGTTCGACGCGGAACGTTTCTTCCATGACAACAGCTTCCTCACCAGCCTCCAATTCGGCGTGCGCAAACAAACGGGCGAGTTCACCTCTTCAGGATCGCGCAACACCTCGCTGGGCGCGGCGGCCGACAAGATAACGCCGCAGATGGCGTCGCAGCTCAAATACACCAGCGACTTCTTCGGCGGCGAAGCGCCGGGCTATACCAGCAACTGGATGGGCGTCGACATCAAGGCCGTTCTGGCAGCCATTACGCCGGTCAACACCAATCCGCGCTCGATCAGCAACCCTAACGGCCTGCCCGATCAGTTCAAGTTCGACCCGGCTATCGGCGTCTTCCTGACCCCCTACGGTCTGGTCAACAACTATTGGGACGGCAATTACTGGAACAACAATTTCAGCTTCAAGAGCGACATCGTTTCGTCCTATGTGATGGCGAAGTTCAAAAGCGAGGTGTTCTCGATCCCGGTGCGCGGTACCTTCGGCGTGCGGTACGAATCCTCACGTAACACGGTGACGGCGCTCAACTGCGTGAACTGTACGGCCGCCCTGTCGACTGCCGCGGGTGCCGTCAATCACCGCCTGACGACGCGCACGACATATCAGGAATACAGCTACGCCCTGCCGTCCTTCATCGTCGCCGCCGACCTGACCGAAAAGCTGGTCATGCGCTTCGCCGCCTATCAGACCTATGTCCGACCGCAGCCGCGCGACACCGTGCCGATCACCTTCGTGCAGACGCCGGTCGATCAGACCCCGCCGGTCGATCCGATCTACACCGTCACCATCGGCGCGACCGACCTCAAGCCCTATACCGCCGACTCGCTCGACCTGTCGTTTGAATGGTATAATCGTCCGGGCGGCATGGTGGCGCTGGCCCTCTATGAAAAGAAGGTCGACGGCTATATCGGACCGATCACCGACCAGAGCGTTCTGTGCCCGGCGAACGGTCTGATCGACGGCTTCGACTACGGCCTCGGTACGCTGAGCATCGACAACAGCGCTGGTACGCCGCGTTGCGTCTCGTCCAACCAGTTTGTCGGCGCCGGTGGCACGCTCAAGAACGCTACGGTCAATGTCAGCGGCCGCACCAACCAGAACCCGATGACCGTGCGCGGGGTCGAGTTCAGCGTCCAGCAGAACCTCGACTTCCTGCCGGGCTTCTGGAAGAATTTCGGCGGGGCGTTCAACGTCTCCTATACGACGATTTCGGGTCGCGACACAGCGGGTAACCGCATCACGCTCCCCAGCGTGTCGAAGAACAACCTCAACCTGATCGGCTATTACGAGACCAAAAAATTCGGCGTGCGCATGGTCTATAACTGGCGCGACAAGTACGACCTGGCCGCCGGCAACTCCTTCGTCGGCGACGCCCGCACCGTCAAGGCGCGCAGTCAACTCGACGCCTCGGCCTCATACAACCTCACGGACAAGGTGTCGGTATCGCTGGACGCCTTCAACCTGACCGACGCCACGCGCTCGGAGTACGAGAACGATCCGATGCTGCCTCGCCGCATCGACTATGACGGTCGCACCTATCAGATCACCCTGCGCGGCACCTTCTAGTCCCTTCCTCCCGCAGGGAACTTGCCGCGCTGGAGTCTCATGCCAGCGCGGCCTCTTTTTCCAGGAAAGTCATGCCATGAAACGTGCCTTATCGATGGTGTGCGCGGTGGGCTTCGCCAGCGCCGCATGGCCCTGTCTGGCCGCCGCGCCTCTGGCCGCCAAAGGCATCGAGCCGCGCTGGTGCACGGTCAGCCCGGCGGTCGCCGCCCAAGGCCTTGGGCCGGTCGTCAAGCGGCTGAAGCCCCTGCTCGACAGTCAGCCTGAGCCGATGGCCTATATGCACACCGAAGGCACCCTGCCGGGCAAGGGCATCCGCGAGGAAAGCATGAGGGCCCGGCGTCAGTTGCCGATCATGCGCGATGCGGCCTATGCGTGGCGCGCGGGTGCCGGCGACGCCTATTACGCCCTGGCCGAGCGCTATCTGACGCGCTGGGCGGCGGTCTATGAACCGAGCTTCAACCCCATCGACGAGACGGGTTTCGACGCCTTTATCGACACCTATGCGGTGCTGGCGCCGAAGATGGACCCGGCGGCGCGCGAAACCGTTCGCGCCTATCTGGTCAAGTGGGGCCACGGCTATGTGCGCGAGATCGAGGCCCAGCGTGTGGTCAGCGAAAGCCCGCAGGCCAACAAGTGGAACAACAACTGGCAAAGTCACCGGGTGAAACTGGTGACCATGGCGGCGGTGGCGACCCATGACGCCGACCTGTTCAATCTCGCGCGCGCCCTGTTCCGGAAACAGATCGCGCAGAACATGCACGGCGACGGCGAGATCCTTGATTTCAAGGAGCGCGACGCCCTGCATTACGTCGTCTACAGCCTCGAACCCCTGCTACAGGCGGCGCTGGCTGCGCGCGTGCGCGGCGAGGACTGGTATCTCTATGCCTCGCCGACCGGCAGTTCGCTGATGAAGGGCGTCAAATGGCTGCATCCTTACGCCACCGGCGAAAAGACCCATCAGGAGTTTGCCAATTCGACGGTCAAGTTCGATGCGGAGCGTCTGGCGGCGGGTCAGACCGAGTTTTCCGGCCTCTTCAAGCCATCGAAGGCCGCGACCGTCTATTGGCTGGCCAGCGAATTCGAGCCCAGCTATCGTGAACTGGCGCGTAGCCTACGCGCCGATCGGCCGCTGTTCCTGTCCCTTTGCGGCAACTGAGGCCCTGATGTTCAAATCGTCTGCGTTCCTCGTGATCACCGCCGCACTGGCGGTCGGTGTACCGGCACGGGCTGCCATTCCGGCCGCGCCGGAGGGGCTGGTCTATGCACCTGCGACCGTCGCGCCCATGTCGGTTACCGTGCGCGAGCGCCTGTTGCCGCAGGAGGCGGTGCTGCTGCGCCGTCTGATCCGCGAAGGGCGGGCCATGATCATCGATGGTCAGCCCGTTTTCGGCATTAAAGATTCCGGGGGGGACAAGTTCCTGCCGGGCAAGATCGCCTCCGGTCTGGCCTATCTGATCGTCCAAACCCCGGCCTCGGACCCGGCGCGGGCCGAGTATCTGCAAGGGTTCCGCACCCTGTCGCGCCTGACGCTGGACGACACCAACGACACCTGGGGCATCTACTATTATTTGACGGCGCTGGAACAGTTGCACGCGGCGGGGCTGCTCGATCAGGCCGTGGACGCCGATGTGCTGGCGCGTCTGAAAACGAAGCTCGACTGGCGCGGCTTTGTTACTGCCGACCTCAAGCTGATCGACCTGCCCAACAACTATTTCGGCGTGGCCTTCTCCATCGCGCAAGGGCGTCATCGTCTGGTCTGGGAAGACGATGCGGCGGCGAAAGCCCTGCTCAAGCGGATGCTCGATCACTACCGCACCTATTCCGACTTCGGCTTTGCCGATGAACTGGAAGGGGGCGGGCGCTTTGACCGCTATTCGGTGCTGCTGATGGGCGAGATCGCGCAGCGCCATATCGAGGCCGGACTGGAACCGTCGCCGGAGGTGCTTAAATGGCTGCGCGCCTCGGCGGAGCTGTTGCTGGTGCGCCTGAATGCACAAGGCGACGGTTTCGAATACGGGCGCTCCATCGGCGTTTATGGCGAAACGGCCTTTGTCGAGGTGCTCAGCGCCGCCGCCTTCTACAATGTGCTGACCCCCGCCGAAACGGACGCGGCCTATAGCTTCAGCGCGGTCGTCGCCCAGCGTTACATGGACGTCTGGGTCGATGGCGCGACCGGCTCGATCAATATGTGGGACAAGGGCCGGCGCACCGACACCTATCGGGGCAAACATCGCATACTGGGCGAAAACCTGAGTATCGGGCGGCAATTGCTCTACACCTCCGCCCTGTGGGAGCGCATCGGTTACGGCGGTAAAACACCGATGACCGATCTGACCCGATGGCGGCAGACACAACCCACGCTGACCACGACGTGGTTCGCCAAAGGCCAGAAGGGGAGAGGTCCATACGATCGCGCCCTGATCACCCGTCGCGACGGGGACCGCGTCTTCGGTCTGCCGCTGATCAATGGCGGGTTCAGTCAGCATATGAATACGCCCTATTTCCCGCTGCCATTCGCGCCGGGGATTATCGAGGGCGCGGCGGACGCGACCTTCCCGCAACTGATCGCGCGCTTTACGCTGGACGACGGCACGGTGCTGCAACCGCTAGCGTGGTATAAGGACATCACCGTTACGCCGGGCCAGACGCCGCAGGTGCGCTACCGTCAGGACGAGATGGACCGCATGGGTCAGCCTGCGCCGCAGGCCGACGCGCGGATGCAGGCCGAAACCACCTATCGTTTCGCGACGGGGCGCATCATCCGCCGCGACCGCTTCACGCCTGCCGCGCCGCTGGACATCAGGGCGCTGAATATCGAGTTCGCCGCCTTCTCCGATCAGGCCAGATTGCACCGCGAAGGCAAGGGCTGGCGGGTCACTTACGGTTCCGGCGCTGTAAAATCCATTGCACTAAGAGGCTTCGATCATTGCGAGGTCGCGCCCGTCGACGATCCGGTCTACCGTGCGCCGACCCAGGGCTTCAAAACCCGCTTGAGGTGTTCGCGCGCCGCCTTCAGGATGGCGGCGGCAACCGATGTCGAATGGTCGATCGATTACAAATAAGAGGATAACCCCGATGAAACGCGCGCTCATACTCGCCACCGCACTTACCTCTCTGGCCTCCATCGCCACCCTGTCCGCAGCCCTTCCCGCCTTCGCCGAAACGCCAGCGCCTGCCGTGCGCGCCGCCGCGCAAGCGCCTTATGGCCGCGCCGAGGTGATGGCGCTGGCCGAAAAGGTCGCCGACTATCAACTCGCCACCATGGCCGGCGGCGAATATCCGCAGAACGCTGCCAACGGCACGTCGGACATGAAGGGCTGGGTGCAGGGCGCGCTGTTCGTCGGCCTGAACGATCTGGCCGACCACTCGGACAAGCCGCATTATAAGCAGGTCATCCTGTCGCGCGGCGCGGCCAACAAGTGGGAGCTGGGCCGCCGCCTCTATCATGCCGACGATCACGTCATCGGGCAATCTTACCTGTGGGCCTTTCGCAACGGGGCCGGGCCGCAATCCATCGCGCATCTGAAGGCCAGCTTCGACAAGATCCTCGCCAACCCGTCGAAGGACGATCTGGTCCACCACGAATATACGGCGCCGGGCGGGGCGGGCTGCGACGAACGCTGGTGCTGGTGCGACGCCATCTTCATGGCCCCGCCGACGTGGCTGCAACTGGCCAACGCCACCGGCGACATGCGTTACCGCGACTTCGCCAAGAGAGAATTCTGGGCGGCGACCGAGATGCTCTACGACAAGGAGGAGCACCTCTATTACCGCGACTCGCGTTTTTTTGACCGCCGCGACATCAATGGCCGCAAGGTCTTCTGGAGCCGCGGCGACGGCTGGGTGCTGGCCGGTCTGGCGCGCATGATCCCGCACCTGCCGCAGGGCGACGCCGACCGCGCGCGCATGGAGACCATCTTCCGCGAGATGTCGGCGAAGCTGAAGACGATCCAGAAGCCCGACGGGTTCTGGGCGCCTTCTCTGCTGGGCGACCCCGAAGCGGCCCTGCCGGAATCGAGCGGCACCGGCTTCTACGTCTATGCCCTGGCCTGGGGCGTGAAGGCCGGGATTCTCGACCGCGCCACCTATGAGCCGACCATCCGCAAGGGCTGGGCCGCGCTGGTCTCCGCCGTGCACGACGACGGCCATTTCGGCTACGTTCAGCCGATCAGCGACCGCCCGGACAATGTCGGTTACGACGACACGCAATATTACGGGGTCGGGGCCTTCCTGCTGGCGGCAATCGCCGTGGCCGATCTCGGTCTCGACACCCCGGCGGCAGCGGGCCCATCGTTCCGCGTCGAAAATCCGGCCAGCGTCGATCAGGCCTCGGCCCTCGTCTCGATCCCGGCCCCGCCCGCCAGTGCCGCCGGCTGGTCCGTCGTGTCGGGTAGTGACACCTATGCGGCGCAGATCGACGGCGACCGTTTGCGCTTCGCCCTGCCGCTCAAGGCCGGAGAGACCCGCGAGGTGCGCTTCGTTCCGCAGATGGCGGTCAATCACCGCTACGTCCAGACCATCCTCAATGTGCAGAACGGCGGCAAGCTGGAAAACAACGTCGTCAAGGGCGGGCTGTTCCAGTTGCGCAAATCCTATGACGTGCCCGCCGACCATTTCGTCCATGACGGCCTGCTGGCCTTTGAGGGCATCGGCTGGGAGTCGGATCAGGTCGCCTATCGTCTATATCTCGACGAGCGTTACGTCACCGATATTTTCGGCAAGAAGCTGCCGGAGCCGATCCTGCACCGCATCGGGCGCGGGGCGGACGACTATCACGCTATGGCCGACTGGGGCATGGACATCTTCAAGGTCGGCAACAGTCTCGGCATCGGCGGTATCGGTCGCGTCTCCAAGGGTAAGGCCGTGCAGCTCGGCAAGTCGGCTATTTCGGCGCGAATCCTGTCGCAGGGGCCGGTCTCCAGCACTGCCGAGGTGGTGAATACAGGCTTTGCCGACGGCAAGGCCACCCTGACCACCCATTACACCATCTCCGTCGGTTCGGCCCTGACCTTCGTCAACGCAAAGGCCGAAGGCGCGCCGGAGCCTATCGCAGCGGGCTTTGCCAAGCACAAAGGGGTTAAGGTCATCCGTTCCGACGGCAAGGGGGAGTGGGCCTATGTCGCGTCGTGGGGGAACCAGAGTCTGGCCAATGACGGACTGGGCCTTATCCTCTTCTATCGTCCGGGCGAAGTGACCGCCGCGCCGAAGGACGACGGGCAGACCGTCTTCGTCGCCTTCAAAGATCCGGCCAATATTCGTTACGCCTTCGCCGCACGCTGGGTGCAGGATCAGGGTCAGGTCAAGGATCAGGCCGCCTTCAAAGCCTGGGCCGACCAGACCCTGACCACGCTCAACGCCCCCGTCCGCGTTACCCCCAACTAAGGGATTTCTCATGTTCAGACTGCCCAAGGGACGCCTGTTCGCGGCGGCCTCCGCTATCGCTTTGTCTTTTGTCATGGCCCTTCCGGCGGCGGCGCAGGTGGCTTCACCAGAGGCCGAACAGCGCGCGAAAGCCTTGGTCGGGCAGATGACGCTCGACGAAAAGATCCGCCTCGTCTTCGGTCAGTATTCGACCGACATGCCGTCGAAGCACTTCGTCACGCCCAAGGGCGGGCGGCCTTCATCCGCCGGCTATGTCGACGGGGTCGAGCGGCTGAACATTCCGCCGCAGTGGCTGACCGATGCCGGTGTCGGCGTTGCCACCCACCGCACGGCCAAGGTCAAGCGCGAGCGCACGGCGCTGCCATCGGGCATCGCCACAGCGGCGACGTGGAACCGCAAGCGGGCCTATGAGGGCGGAGCGATGATCGGGCGTGAGGCGCGTCTGTCCGGCTTCAATGTTCTGCTGGCCGGCGGGGTCAACCTGTTGCGTGAGCCGCGCAACGGGCGCAATTTTGAATATGGCGGCGAAGATCCGTGGCTGGCCGGGGTGATGGTCGGCGAGCAGATCCGCGGCATCCAGTCGAACCGCATCGTCTCGACGCTCAAGCACCACGCTTTCAACGATCAGGAAACCAACCGCAATACGCTCGACGTCAGGATCGGCGAGGCGGCGGCGCGGGCGTCCGACCTGCTTGCGTTGCAGGTAGCGCTTGAGGTCGGCGACCCGCATTCGGTGATGTGCGCCTATAACCGCGTGCGCGGGGCCTATGCCTGCGAAAGCGCGTGGCTGCTCAACGAAGTCCTGAAAAAAGACTGGGGTTTCAAGGGCTATGTCATGTCCGACTGGGGCGCGGTCCATTCGACGACGCAGGCCGCCAATGCCGGGCTGGATCAGCAATCGGGCTGGCCCTTCGACAAGGCACCCTATTTTGACGCGCCGCTGAAAGAGGCGGTGCAGAACGGTCATGTCAGCCCAGCGCGGCTCGATGACATGGTGACCCGCATCCTGTGGGGCTTGATCGCCTCGGGGGCGATGGATGAGGCGGTCAGCGATCGTTCCGCCGAGATCGACTACGCCGCCCACGCCAAGATCACCCAGACCGACGCCGAAGAGGCGATAGTGCTGCTGAAGAATAATGGCGTCCTGCCGTTAGCCAAAACGGCCAAATCAATCCTCGTGGTCGGCGGCCATGCCGATGTGGCGGTGCTGTCGGGCGGCGGTTCGTCTCAGGTCTACGGTTCGCCCGCCATGATCGTGCCCAATGAAGGGCCGGAGGAGTTTCCGGGGCCGATGGTGTGGCACCCGTCCTCGCCGGTAAAGGCCTTGCAGGTGCGCACCTCTGCCAAAATCACCTATCTTGATGGCAAGGACATCGCCGTGGCCAAAAAGCTGGCGGCGAACAGCGACGTGGTCATCGTCTTCGCAACCCAATGGACCGGCGAGTCCAAGGATGTGGAAAGCCTGTCCCTGCCGGGGCAGCAGGACGCGCTGATCGCCGCGCTTTCCGGCAAAAAGGCCGTGGTGGTGCTGCAAACCGGCGGGCCGGTGCTGATGCCGTGGCTCTCCAAGGTTGGGGCGGTGATCGAGGCCTGGTATCCCGGCACCCGCGGCGGTGAGGCCATTGCCCGCGTCCTGACCGGCGAGGTCAATCCGTCGGGCCGTCTGCCGGTGACCTTTCCCCTGTCGGAGGCGCAACTGCCGCGTCCGGTCGTCGACGGTGATACGAAGAACAAGGAACTGCGCCCCACGGTCGATTACGACATCGAAGGCGCGGCGGTCGGCTATCGCTGGTTCGACCTGAAAGGTCACAAGCCGCTGTTTCCGTTCGGTTTCGGCCTCAGCTATACGCGCTTTGCCTATGACAGCCTGAACGCGGAGACGTCGGACGGGCTCAAGGTCAGTTTCCGCGTCACCAATAGCGGTCAACGCGCCGGGCAGGACGTGCCGCAGATCTACGTCGCGCCGGTGGCGGGTGGCTGGGAAGCGCCCAAGCGTCTCGGCAATTTCGACAAACTGACCCTGACGCCGCGTGAGACGAAGACGGTAAACCTGAGCGTCGATCCGCGTCTACTGGCCACCTATGACGAGGCCAAAAAGCAGTGGATCGTACGCGGCGGGGCCTATCGCGTCATACTGGCGCGCTCGGCGACCGATCCGGTGCGTGAAGTGACGGTGACCTTGCCGCAGCAGGCCTATGACCTGCACGGGCGCAAGGTGCCGTGATGTTTCACAAGGTCTTCGACACCACTCATCCCAAGCTGATCGAAGGCGCTTCGACCGAGGACCTGCGCGACGCCTTCCTTATCACCGGCTTGTTCGCGCCGGGCGAGGTGCGCCTCGACTATGTGCATCATGAGCGGATGATCGTCGGCGGGGCTTCACCGATGGGCGACGGGGTCGTCTGGCCCGACGCCAGGCTTTTGGAGCGGCGCGAACTGGGGGTGGTCAACCTGGGGCCGGGCGTCGGGCGCGTCGATGCCGGAGGAGACCCCCACGAACTGGGACCGTGCGATGCCCTCTATTTGGGGCGTGGGGTGCGATCCCTGCGTTTCCTCAGTACGGACCCGGCGCACCCGGCGCGGTTCTTCCTGTCATCGACCCCGGCCCACGCCGCGCATCCGGACAGGTTCCTGCCTTTCGCCACGGCCCCGGCGCGCGAAACCGGAGAGGTGGCGTGCGCCAATCGCCGCACCATCCGTCAACTGATAGGACCGGAGACCTGCGCTTCGGCGCAACTGTTGCTGGGCCTGACCCTGCTCGAACCGGGCAGTGTATGGAACACCGTGCCGCCGCATCGCCATGCCCGGCGTTCCGAGGTCTATTTCTATTTCGATCTCGGCAAAGAAGATTGCGTCTTCCACCATATGGGCGTGCCGAATTCCCTGCGCGCCCTGGTGGTGCGCGATCTGGAAGGCGTGGTCTGTCCCTACTGGTCCGTGCATATGGGCGCCGGGACGCGGCCCTATGGTTTCATCTGGGCCATGGGCGGGGAAAATCAGGACTATGGCGACATGCAGGGCGTCGGGCTCGACACCCTGCGCTAACGTTCGATGCCTACGCCAACTGGCACAGATCCAGTTCGTTGAAATCCCCGTAGTCGAGGTTCTCGCCGCCCATGGCCCAGATAAAGGCGTAGTTCGATGTGCCCGCGCCGCAGTGGATCGACCACGGCGGACAGATGATGGCGTCCTCATTGCCGGCGACGATATGCCGGGTATGGCCGGGCCGCCCCATAAAATGGAATACGCGGTCGTTTTCGCCCATCTGGAAATAGAAATAGGCTTCCGAGCGGCGGTCGTGCAGATGCGGCGGCATGGTGTTCCACACATTGCCGGGCTTGAGCAAAGTCAGGCCCATCAACAGTTGCGCCGATTTGCACACCCGCGGCACGATCAGTTGATGGATGATGCGTTCGTTGGAGGTCTGAAGGCTGCCGCGCTCCAGCGGATGGCTGCCCGACAGGGGGATATGCTGGGTCGGATAGGCGCAATGCGACGGCGTCGAGGCGAGGTAGAAGCGTGCCGGTCGGGCCGCGTCGTCGCTCTCGAACGTCACGTCGCCGGTGTCCGCACCGATATAGAGGGCGTCGAGCGGGGCCAGCGGGTGGGGCACGCTATCGACGCGCACTACGCCGGGGCCTTCGCCGACATTGACCACGCCCATCTCACGCCGGGCCAGCAGCGACGTCCCGGCGGCGGAAGCCGGCTCGGTGGTGAGGGGCAGGGCGAGGCGCTGAGTCACCGGCGCGGCGCCGCCGATGACGAGGCGCTCCTGATGCAGGTAGTTGAGCTTCACCGCCTCCGCTTCGAACAGGCCGCTGATCAGGTAGCGGTCGCGCAGGTCCTGCGTGCCCGCCAGGGCGAGCTGATCCGGATGGGTGGCGTAATAGGTCTTCTCGAACATCGTCAGGCCTTTGGGGCCGCCGAATGGGCCTCGACGGCGTAGACGTGATTGACGCCGTGCATGTTGGATACGAAGACCAGCCACTTGCCGTCCGGCGTGAAGCGCAGGTTCGGTTCAAGGCGATAGTCGTGCGCGCCCATATCGACCAGCCGCGTCGATTTGAACTTCTCGATGGTGATCAGGCCGTCGTCATAGGAGGGCAGGTCGGCATCGACGATGGGCTCGGCCTCCAGCAGCGAAATCCACTTGCCGTCCGGCGCGTGGGCGACCATGTCGAGGTCGCCGCCGTCGCTGGCGAAGGTTTTGTTGTCCGGGGCGATGTTGAAATGCACGCCCCAGTCGTTCTGCTCCAGGCGTTTCCACACGCGCTTGCCGGTGGCCAGCTCCAGCCCGGCGACCCAGAAGACCTGACCGCGCGGGGTTTGCAGGTCGTACCACAGCCATTTGCCGTCGTGGCTGAAGAATTCGTGGCCCCAGATCTCCATGTTCATGGTGCGGGTGTGGACGCTTTGCAGCCCCGTGCCGTCGGCCTTGATCAGCTTGATCCGGTCGACGCGGTGCCACGGGCCTTCCATACAGAAGCGGATCAGCTTGGGGTCGGTCGGCGAAAACTGCGCGTGGCCGATCCATTCCTCGGTTTTATAAAGGACCTTGCGCGCCTGTGTTTTCAGTTCGATGGTAAACAGCTCCGCCGGCACGCGGGCCGCCCAGCGCTCCAGCATCCGCACGCCCTTCGCCTTGGCGAAGTTGAGCGGCTTGCCGTCCGGGCCCAGCGCGGCGTATTCGGCCTGACCGAACTTTTCGATCGAGGTGGCGTCCTTGGGCTGGAGCGGCTTGGCGCCATAGGCGACCTGACCCAAGAGCAGGGTGTCGTCGGCATTGGAGCCGGTGATGCGTCCCGCCGGTATGCGCGTCAGCTTGCGCACCTTCTTCGTGTCGACGTGGATGGCGTAGACGGTCTTCGGGCGGTCTTCGGCCTCGCCTTCGCCGGGATCGGTCACGGCATAAACGGCCTCGCGCGTGGTGCGCATCATGAACAGAAGGTCGTTCTCCTTACCCTTGATGAGCAAGCTGGTCTTCCAGTCCTTCAACCGCACGGCGACGATGCCGGAGGGCGACTTGATGACCATGACATCGCCTTCGGGCGTATAGGCGTGACGGTAGAAGTAGAGCACGCCCGAACCATCTTCTTCGGAGATACGCACGACGCGGCGGCCGGTCTTGGGGTCGGTATATTCGCGCGGGATCGGGCCCTTGGGGGCCGCGGACGCCGCCGTCGTTTGGGCCTGCGAGGCCTGCGCCATCACCAGCGGGAGGAGGGCTGACGCACCCCAGATGCCTTTCAGCGCGGTGCGGCGGGTCGAGTCCGACATGAGATACTCCTTACTTGGTGGGGGCGAAGCTGAAGGTCTGGGTCTTGACGAACGCGTCCCAGGCTTCGCGCGACTTGAAGTCGAGACCGCC
>NZ_CP084913.1 GCF_020535245.1 Asticcacaulis sp. AND118
AGAAATTTCGGGACCAGCCCTCACTACTTCCGTAGCTCGGGAGTTGGCTGCGCGCCTATGCCAATGAACATCATAAGAATCCGAACAGGCCGCTTCATCACAGCACCGGATAGGCTTTCCCGATCAGCGCCTTGCGATCGATGAGGCCAACGAGCGCGTAGCGGCTGTCGAACGAATCCCGATGGGGCGTGACGACGAAGTATTTGTCAGGCGGGATCAGGCCTGAGGTCGACATCTGAACAGCCGCACCCTTTTGATCGTGGGTCTTGGCCTGGCCGACGAAGCGACCATTTATGTAAAAGTCCCGTCCCCTGACGACCACTTCATCGCCAGACCACTCCGTCGTCGTGTTTTTCGTGGCGCACCCGGCGAGGATCAGCGGCAGCAGGCACAATGACAGTGGAAACTTCATCACTTCATCCCCAAGAATGTCGATAGTTCTGAAAATGGCAGGTACCCGGCATTGACGACCCCGTCAGAGCGAACGATGGCCGGTGTGCCACTGATGCCGTGGGCGCTGGCAAAGGCCGTGTTTTCGTCAACCAACGGTTTGAAGGCCGCGCAATCTCGGGAAACCTTAATCTCTCCGCCTTCATAGGCAGCCGCTGAAGCTTCCACCCGGTCGGCAGAGCAAAGCACCAGCTTGGCCTTTTCCGCTGATTGCGCCCCCAGTATCGCAATCGGGTACTCCCTGACTTCAATGCCTGTTTTACCGGCCAGATCAGCGAAGAGTTGATGGCAATATCCGCACGAATAGTCGGAGAATACGCTCACCTTGACCGGTGCTCCGGGATTGTGAACCACGGCATTGGTGATGGGCAGGGTAATGTCTATCTTCCCCTTGTCAGGCTTCGCCACCACCTGTGTTCCAGGTTGGGTCGCACCAATTCGACCGGCCGTTGCCTCGACAGCAGCCAGTTCCTTCACCGTACAGCCGGTGAGCTGGGAGGTCTGATACTTGCCGTTTATTCCGACCCCGACCGCCGGCGACTTGATCCGGAACAGCACCGGTTTGGGATCAGCCGTTCCCCCCACGCCGGTCTGCATATCCACACCAACCAGCACCTTCGCCGTCGCGTAGGAGTTGGGTGGCACATATTCACTGGGGTCGAACACTTCCGCGCGGTCAATTACCGCCCCCGCCTTCCCGCCGTTACCGACACCCTTCTCGTCCGTCGTCGCGCCAATTGTCGTGGCACCCGACTGATAGGAAACTGTCTTGAAAACACGCTTAGGCAATGGCTTTGGGCCCGCATCGAGCCCGTCCCCACTGGTCGATGATGCCGGGTTCAACTTCGGACTGAACCCGGCATCATCTGCCGCTCCCGACTCATACAGCTTAGTGGGGGACTGCATGGTACTGCCGGAGCGGGTCCGCTCCGCCTGGATCATCTGGTAGGCGTCTTCACGGTCCTGCAAGTTGCGGGCGTTCAGGCTTTCCTTTTCCGCTACCAGCGCGGCATTCTCGGCCTCCAGTTGACGCAAACGAGCGTCAACATCAGCGCGATCCGCTTTCAACTGCGCATTTTCAGCTGACGGCGAAATTGGCACGCCGCTGGCGACCGATGCCGTTCCCTGAATTCGCTTGGCGTCTTCCTTCGACAACCGCTTTGCCGCAGCTGACGGTTCCGACGGAAAGATGGTCGTATAAACCGCCGCGCCACCCAGGACACACGCGACTGCAATCACCGACGCCCAAAGCAAAGCGGAGTTGCGCTTGGCCACAGCATTAGGTGACACCACGGTTTCCTCGGAGGCCTCTTCCGCCTTCGGGGTCGAAATGCCATCCGACATCACTGCGCCTCCTCGACGATATAGACGCGGGCGTCTTCGCCTGGGGAAAGAAGCTCATCGGTGATCCCAACCGCCAGGACCTGACGGACGAGAAAGCCGTCCGCGCTAAGGGTCTGCGGCGTCGTCGACGTATTTCGGAAGTGGAGAACCATGCCGCGAATGCCCTCAGCATCGCAGCGCTCAGGCGCGCCGTAGGCATCGATCGATACCTCTGCGGGAATAGTAGGGACGATTAGGGTTCTTGATTGGCCCACCAACACCATCGCCAAACACCCATTCGTAGCAATGCTCACGGCGGCCACCAGCGTCATCACAGATAGACGAGATGCGTAAAGCCGCCTCTCCTCCTGAGTTTTCCGGAAATCCATGGCTACCCCACCATCAGTCGGTGTTGTGCAGGCGGCGTCTTCTTAAGCCCCAGAACCTCAAAAGGCAGGAGCCAGAACATCAGCCATAGAAGGCGCGTAAGCGAACCGCCCTTTTTCAACCGCCGGAAAAGCCAAAAGGCACCGAAAGCTACGATTAGCCCGATCAGAAAATTGGCGATAATTGTCAAAATGCCGAGCGGTACGACAACGACAACGAGTTCATCCGGGGTAAAAACGAAGTATCGTTCCGGCTCGTCCAGATATTGCGGAATGCGCGTGTCCATTTGTATTTTCCACTAAATCATCCTCTCCGGAGGCCCGAAACTCACGGAATGGGACGGCTGTTTAGCTCCGCGACCGGCTTGATGAGCATCGGATCGCGGCAACGTGGGGGACCGTCTCTCAACGATCCCCCGCGGGGTCAGCCTTTGGGGGGGTACTCTAGGCTATGACAGGGAAAGCGACCCTCGGATCTAGAAGATTGCCGAGGTAAGTGCCGAGACGATACCTGGGCCAGTGGATGCCGTCAGGCCAATGCCAGCTGCGCCGGCGATCAGGCGCCAGTCGAACTTCATGATAAGACCGACCAACGCGGCGGCGATGCCGGCAACGGCCGACATTTTGCCGAGCGATCCGGTCGACCAGTTCGTAAGAACCGTGGTCGTCGCGTTGAAGGTTGTGTCCGTACCGGCTTGGGCGGCGAGAACGCCTACTCCCAGCACAGCGACCAGGCCGGCCAAAGCGGCAAGGTCAGTCTTGAGCATAGATCTGATTTTCATGGGTCTTCCTTTAATAAACGAAAGTTTATTTGCGCCGCCCTGCGGAACCGCGCCCCATAAAAAGGACATTAATACATCGTTAGTCAAATGCACGAAGAACGGCCATTTCTAACAATTCAAAAATAACTTATTAATTTTATGTTTTTGATTTCATCGATGTAAATTTACGTTTTCGTCTTCTGCAAATATTTTTCCTCCGCCATAAAAATATGTCGCTGACACAAAGGAAATTAATTTTCTTTGCGTGCGTAAAAGAACAATTTAGGCCTGAATGAAAGCCCTTCGACACTGCCAGATTAGCCCCATCAATCGGTGATTGATGAATTTCCCCCGCTGCCTTGCCCGGATGACTCGATCGGTTTATGGATATTGAGACGTCACCCCTGAAACCTTGATAGTGTAATTGTCATATGACCGATAAGGAAAAGGCGCCCTGGGAGGTAGCCCGAGTCAGTTTGCTGAACCTCATTACGGACATCGATTTCCAGCACGTTCTGGAAGAGGGTCTTGGTGAGTACATTGGCAGATATAAGCGGGCAGCGACCGCTCGAACCATTTTCCCAGAAGCCTTAAACTACATGTCCTTGCTTACAGGAGATGAGGCTTACGATCGTATATTTGACAAATACAAGTACGATCAGAAAAAGAAGCACGCGATAAACCTTGACGACCCGGTGAATGACAGCCTGGAAGCTGTGGTAAGCTCCCTGAGAGAATCCAGCACAACCCAAGACGTCAAGGACTACTGGTCGAAGCGAAGCGCAGGAGTCGCGGCCATCTATCTTTACTGCAACTACCTGATTAATCATCAGGGAAAGAAATACGTTCTTGAGCCGGAAGACATGCATCTGGTGAGGACTGCGCAGGTTCCCTAACCGCAAGCTTCGTTTCGCGAGTTGCGAACAGATTTCAATTTCAATTTTTGTAGCCTGTTTGAGAGTTTGCGCGATTTTCAGTTGTTGACATCAATCGCCGCTTGACCCCTCGTTTTCGGCGTGCATATTGTCGAACCGTCGCTATGGGGGAATGCAAATGCATGCGCGCAACTCCGGCGTAATTGAAACCGCCATGTTAAGGGCCAGGATTTCTTGCGCTCTCAAGTGCCTGATTAAACTGCGGTCCATAAGTCGACCAGATGCGATGTTGCACGCCAACATCTGCGCCCGGGTCGGCTTCACACCGCCTACCCTGGCCAAACTGCTGGCGAGCGGGGCCGGCAAAACCGAGCACCTCTTTGCGCTAATGGAGTATCTTTCCGTCAAGCCTCATGAGCTCCTCCGCATCGCTGAAATCTATCGAGATTCTGACGATTTGCTCCGGTTGGTTTCAGCACTCATTCAAAAAGACAATTTTAGCGTCTCCCCGCCTGAGATTGGTAACAGTCATGCTGCCCAGACCGCACAATCCGCTTGAGCGCTGTGTCGTTACGGCCGCTCTGATAGCTATGTGTCTGGCGCCTATAGAAGTGCGTGGATCAAACATCTCATCGGTTCAGCCCCGTGATCCGGTCTCCTTTCAGCCAGACGCATTTTCAGCTCTGCTAAACGAATTGAGTTACAGCCCGGACTCCCGAGTATCGATCCATAGCGGGCGACTGTCTTACATCGAGAGTTACAGACATTCGACCAGGGCACGTTGGTACCGGCCTCATCTCAGACCTCCCGCATTACCTTTTCAATCCTCGACGAAATCGGCGGCGCCGTATCTGAAGACCAATCAAAGTGTCGTCTACAGGACTGCCGTCCGGTTCACACTGGACCCAAACTATTTTATGCGTCTAGCCAGACGCGAAAGCAGCTTTGACCACCTGGCCAAAGCACCGACGTCTTCAGCCACTGGCCTGTTCCAGTTTACAGAGAATACGTGGCTATGCCTGCTGCGCGTCTACGGCGCTCGCCACGGTGTAGCGGGCACAAGCGCAATAGTCCGAACGTCCAAAGGACGATGTCTCGTCCCGAACCAGCAAGCACGAGCGTACCTGCTGGCTCTTCGTACCAACGCCGGACTGAATGCGACGGTAGCCGCGCATCACACCCAGGACAATGAAAGTGAATTGGCCCATCTACTGGGGCGAGCTCCGACTTACTCAGAACGCTATGTGTTTCACTTTCTTGGCCGCGCCGAAGGCGGCAATTTGCTGACAGCCTCGCCTATGGCCTATGGGGCCGAAGTCGCCCCCAGGGCTGCAGCGGCAAATCGGACCGTCTTCTATTTCAAAGATGGCCGACCGCGTCGGGTCTATGAAATCATCGCCAGTATTAACAGGAGCTTCATGGCAATTTAAGCTGAACAATGGCGCTGGCTCACGCTGCGCTGCAATAGTCAATCGGCGATTGACGCATAATTAGATCCGCTCATATCGTAGCATTGCACTGAGTCGGAAAGGGGATGCCGAGACACCTCAGCATCTACAAATGAACGCACCCCTGCCCTCACGGTCAGGGTTTTCTAAATCGGAGAAAAGACAAAGAAAAACCGCCACAGCAGGAGCGGCGGCGGGGCTAAAGAAACCAAAAAGTTCAATTTTGCTCTCGAGAACTTAGAGCCCCACCCACTCCTTGTCAAACCTAAAACGCCCAAAACGGGCGATGGCGGAGCTTTGCCTGAACGCTCCCAGGAAGGGATAAAATGAACGGCAAAACCGGGCATCGGACAGTCACGCCCCAAAGTCTGCGTGGAGAGATTTTGGCAAAAAGTTACCGCGGCCTGCCCGACGACATGAGCTACGCGCAGGCGCTCAAAATCATTCGTCGATACGTCAGAGGCTGTGCAAACCTAACATTGCGCGCCAGACTGCTCATGGACGCCTTCATCCAACTCCAGGCCAAATCGATCCTGGATGGGAATGCTGAGTTCGACCTGTTGAACGACCTGCCAAAATTTACCGTCTTTGCAAGAAACGCTTACCTTGAGGGCATGCTCGGCATGAACAGGCGCTCTATTCAAAAGGGTGTGGCAGAACTTAGGGAACATGTTTTCATTTGGTGCAATGACCAGCCGAGCCGAAACAGATCACAGGCCCACGGGATTTGCCTCCTACCCGCCTTTGCGCGAGTCACCGAATTGCAACGTGAAAGCGCTGAAAGAGAGGTCCGGGAAACCTCAATCCGTTTCATGCAGCGGCAGTTTTCAAGGCTTCGCATCGAAATCGAGACTATTGCAGATCTGGTTGACGTCGAAATGCGACAAGAACTGGAAATGACTAAACGTGCCTGCGAGCAGCTTCGCCGCTCGAGGGAACTCGAGCACGGCATGGAGTGCCTTGCCAAGTTTACGGAGACCATCGACCGGATAAAGATGGCCATCGCAACCGGCAGCGATAGTAAACTCGAGTCACCCTCCCCCGACCCAGCGGACACCCCTCTAACGTACGAAAATAATATCCCTTTTAAGAATGTAGAGCCTTGTGAAGGGGCGCCGGGCAAATTGCCCGCTGACGTCACGACAACGCAGGACCCGAGAACCGTTCCTGTGCTCGGCCCCTCTGCCCACCAACTTGCTAAAGTTCTCAACTCTGCGCTAGCGCTGCCATCAGATCATATGCTGAACCAGCGCCGGCCGCCAAATGACATCTTGGCTTTCTATGGTCGCGCCGCAGCGGCAAAAATCGGTCTTCACCGTCACACCTTTCTCGACTTGGGGCGTCGCTTCGGCGACGCGGGTGCTGCCCTGTTATTAATCCAGGCAGCATTCGATCCCATTGTGAGAAATCCTGCGAGCTGGGCGGCCTCCTTTCTATCCAAGGGTGACATCAGCTTGATAGATACGAGAGGCTCATTCCTTAGGTGGTCAAGACGATACTGCGCAACGACCATTATCTTACCTAGCGCACATCAGTCATGATGACCGACTGGATCTGAACCTATAACCGCCCCTGGCGGCGCGCATGGCACGAATGATTGCCTTGTTTGTGGCATCAAGATCAAATCCTTCGGGTTCGAACTTTCGACCAGCCCACTGTCGATTGGCTTTGTGGTCTTCGTGGTGCGGGTCGAGCCAGGCTTCAAGGAACTGAGTATATCCGCCGGTCCCGCCAACATCTTCCGGAGGACATCCTCGTTTACCCTCAATGCACCGAGGGTATTTCACTCCGTCGACAGGCTGGGTTGGTCGAAGGATGAGGAGATGTTTCCAGTTGTCACCAAAGTCGTAGTCGTAAGTGATCTCCAGCGATGGGGTGGCACCATATGGGAACGACAGGTCTCTCAGTCTTATTTCAGTGGCTTCAAGCACGCGAGGCCCATAATTCTCATCCTCAATGACCTCGGGAGCGCCGACGATCAGACCGCCAAGGGTGAACTGGTGAAGATGGCTGTCGGTCCATCCGAAAGCGGCCTGCAACACTTCATGTAGCTGTGCAAAATTAAGATCGCGGGGTAATTCCAAGGTACGGGTAACAGCGGGCTCTATGCCGATAATGCGGGCTTCAAGACGGATGATGTAGTCATAGGGGTCGAATGTTATGGCCATACCAATGATCACTCCCAGGGTAATTGTCGCCGCCAATGGCAGGGCGACAGTTATGTCCATCCGATTTGGGTGTCGTCAAAGACGCCCCCATCCAATCCTACCGCTTAGGATCCTTATTGACGCGAAACTTGCAATAACCGAGGAAGGCCCCATCAGGGTTCTTTACTGGCTGCGATCCCATTTCCCGCCACATCTCGATCCAGTCAGATTCCAGCGCATACACGTCATACCCTGGCGCAACAGCTCGAGCCTTTTCATAGGTGTTGATGCTAATACGCGGACGCTTGTCGGTTGATTGAAGCCGCGGTCGGTTTCGATTGCTCGCCCGACGGTGAAATACGATGTTTGAATTCTCTACCTGAAGAACGTAATCTGGGAAGTGGTCGGCACGCTCATTGTCTTCAATGATATCGCGTACCATTCGCCGAAACTCCTTCATCGACGACTGAGTGCCCGATTTTTTGTGGCACACATCAAAGGATATCGCCCAGGTCGGCTGGCTACCACAGTGCTTTCTTGCCAACTGATAGAGCTTTCGTTCCAGAGCGCCTCTCAAGCGGAAATAGTCTCGGTGGACGGTCAGCACCTCCCCGCTGTCGACAGCGCGATAAAGCCAGTCTGAAACCTTTACCTCGACCTCAAGCATTCGGCCATTTCGCGACTCCCGGACGATCGTAAAGTGGTCAATCAGGCCGAAGTTATGATAAACTTCCTGCCCACCGGTGACTATGTTCGTGCCGATACGCGTGCCGGCCAGTCGCTCGAGGCCATCTTTCAACGCATTGTAGCCTGACCCACCCGTAGGTCGGTTAGTGTTAAGCAGGAAATCCAAAGCGGTAAAACGTATGGTCGGTTGTACGACCTTGCCGTGGTTCAAGGCCCGGCGAAGGTGGCTCATCAGGTAGATAAGGATGTCGCCATCATAGATGTTAGCCAGCCCCTTGACGCTTGGCGTAATGGTGACATGGACCCCTCTGTGCTCATAATTTCGGATCTTATGGTCAGGCTTTGCACTGAGGCTAAAGATCGGGTGCTCGAATGAGGCCATATCGCCTTTGAACGTGAGGTCTCCAACCGGTTCAACAAGGAAAAACAGATCCAGGGAATGACGTTCCGGCAACAGGGGCGACCGGTCCGGCTTTGGGTGGCGACCCTTAAGTCCCTCCTCAGCTTGGTCATCCTCCTCAGCGTCGAGATGACTATGCTCAGTTTCTTCTTCATCGGTTCGCCGAGATTGGAGATCCTCATCAGCGAAAAGGGAAGCCTGCGATTCGATGCGCAGGTAGGCCTCTCCCGCCATGTGGATATCTTTTTTTCTCAGCCTTGGTTTTCGCATCTACTCACTCGAATAATTCGCTAAAAAATCTTCGTCGTTTAACCCACCCGATCTTCGTCGTTCTACCCACTTTTGATCCCGAATATGGCTTTCCTGAAGAGAATTTTGCCTGGCTTGGGGAATCGGAGTAAAAGAATCGTCGTTCTACCCACTTTTCGTACACTATTTTCGTCGTTCTACACACCTAAAATTTGTTTGCGAGTTCGACTAATAATGCACCGTCTATCTAAGCATATGAAATAAAAAGAAACTTTCTCATCGGCTGGGAGGCATCCTTCAAACATTTGGCTGCCCCAACGAATCGGTCCATCTTCGTCGTTCTACCCACCTCAATGGTTCAACTTTGTCGTTTAACCCACCTGTTGAGCCCCAGTGGCTTTTAATGTGAGGTCTTAAAATTAACGAATTGGGAAAAGCCTTTAAGTTCAAAGGTTTTCATTGATTGATTGAAATGGCCGCGGGTCCGTTTTCGTCGTCTTACCCACCTCTTCACACCGACTGACTGCCTTTCGTCCCCTTAGCCTGGCCGCTTAGAGTCGTTACGGTCGATCTTTGCGGCATCAGGATACCAGATGTGATAACTACGGATCATTTTTGGAGGTCGTTGTCGTCTTACCCACCCCGGTTCGTCAATCAACCCACCTTGGTTTGTCGTTCTTCCCACCGGCCATTCAAAAATATTCAACTAAGACAAATTCTTAATAGCCGTTTTGAGAGGCGTAACATTGATTCTAACAATAACTAACACATAGGTCCAGACTCGCATGGCCTGTGGATAACCCTGCTGGCCGTAAGAGGCTCGGCGGGTGGAGCACGCTCCTAGCAGATATGGACATCCTGAAACGACAAGGGCCGTAGGTTCTGTAGTGACCAACACGAGGTTAAACAACCGGATCAAAGAGAGCCAGGTCGACCTTCGCGAGATTGCCTCTTCGTGTTTAACGGTGAAATGCTGCCGGATTTTTGCGTCCGCGCCCTCCCCTGTCTAGCAACCTGTATCCTGAGCCGCTCATTTTGTCCTGTTCTCGGTGCTGTATGACGCAAACCATCCGGATGGCCCGTGTTTTCAGATTGATAAGCGCAGTTCCATAACGTGGATAGGAGAACCTGATCCCGAAGGTTTTGGTATGAAATGCAGTGGCCACTTCCATTGAGTTGCCGCTCTTGCCAGCTATTCGGGGAATCGGATAGGACTAATCATCACCCGCAAAATGCAGGCCTGTCGCGAACGCTACCAGTCGCTCTTAATTGCTCCTACCAAAAACAATTGCCTCTTGCGCTGTCTTGATCTGTTGCGCTCTGCTCTCTCGTAAACGCTCCTAACTTATTTTGTTTCAGATGCGGCGCAACAATTCGCTTGCCTCCGCTTCTGATCAGGCCTATTGCCTTTGAAACAGTTTCCTGCTGATCTGGTTTGATGCCAACTGTGTGAATCAAACGCCGTTGCAACAACATAGTTCTGTCGTGTGTGAAGCTGTTCTACTCCGCTCTATAGCGGAGGCGATTATATAGATCAGTGGAGATCCCTTTTATGCCGGTGATTACATTTGCAAACTCAAAAGGCGGTTCAGGCAAAACGACAAGCGCTCTGCTGCTCGCCAACGCACTGGCGCTGGGTAAGCCGACCGCCATCATTGATGCAGATCCCCGCAAGCCTATTGCGAGTTGGAAAAAGAAGTCCGATGAGAGAGGTACTTTCCCAGCCAACCTGACAGTTGTCTCTGATGTTAACGAAGACAACCTGATCGACAAAATCGAGACGCTGAAGCAGTTAAACACATTCGTAATCGTCGATCTGGAAGGCCTTGCTTCCAAGATGATGTCTTATGCCGTCGCCAGATCAGATTACATACTCGTACCTTGCAAGGAACAGCAGCAGGACGTCGAAGCCGCCTTACAGGTTCTCGGCGCCCTAAAGCGAGACTTCCAGATGTTAAACCGCAATGTTCCCTTTTCGTTGCTGTTCACCATGACAAAGTATGTCAAATCGCGTTCTTCACGCGCCATTGTCGATCAACTGAAGGCGACAACGATAGCTGTTTTCCAGACTGAGATAACAGAGCGCGACCCATACTCGCAAATCTTCATGCGTGGAGGAACAATTTACGATCTGAAGGGCGTCGTGACCAACATCGATAAGGCTATCGAGGAGGTTGATGCCTTCACCGTCGAACTCATCGACCGGCTAAAGCAGACACGCAAAGCAGCATAAGGATAAAACAGATGTCTGGATCAAAGATCAGCAGCCTGGATCTGAGCGACTTCGAAGAACCCACAGCTGTCGTACCGCCTGCCGAAAAACCTGTTCGCCTTTCCCGAGAAGAGGAACGCGCAATTCTGGACAGTAACCCCGGGTTTCCGTCGCGAGAGCCAAAGGCACCCAGCCGTAAGGTCAATATGAACCTCTACGTCAGCCCCGGCTTCTCCGAACTCGTCAAGGCGACCTCGAAACAGCATCGCTATTCGTACGGCGAGCTCTTCGAAATGTCTCTCAAGCACCTGCTTGAAACCAAAGGTATCAAATAGCTGAAAAGGAGCCCGCCAAATCGGCGGGCTTTTTTGACGGAACTCTATACCGCAGCCATTTTCCGATAACGGATGATCTCAGAATAAGGCACCATCGTTCTTCGACAATTCAACCCGAAAGAAAAGGGGAGGGCACCGGCCGCGTCTAAAAAGGAGTTGTCGGATGTTTCAGATAGTCAAATCTCTAGGCGGGGAAATCTACGAAGGGGGGCGTAAGGCGCTAATTCCAGGTCCTGGACATAGTGCCGCCGACCGTTCAATCTCCCTCATCTTATCCTCAAATGGCAAGGTTCGGGCGCATGCTTTTAGCGACCATAGCTGGCAGGAAGTTCTCGATTGGCTGCAAGCGCTCAATCTTGTCGACCGTGATCACCACCTGATCGATAAACCAGCCGTTCGTGCCATGTCATATCGTCGTGCTCTGACCGACGAAGACAAAACGAGCGCAGCAAGGCGTCTATGGGACACTTCCAAACCGATTGCGGGGACCCTATCGGCGACCTGGCTAATCCGAAGGCGAAAAATCGTCCGCTCTCTTGAGAGCAACGCCTTTCGTCACAATCCCTCAGCGCCCCTCATGGCGTACGATCCCAAATGCCCCTACGCACGCCCGGCTTTCGTCGCGCGGGTGCCCGTCGTCGCGTGGCTTACCTGATCGAGCCGGGATGGCGCGCTGATGTGGCTATTCAGGGTCTGGGCCGCACCCACAGGACCAACCAGGTTTGCGCACCGCTCTTTCGGCCAGTGACGACCGATATCAAGGGTGAGAAACGCTTCCTCAGTACCATTGCCCGCCGCCTCGACAGTCTGGGCGCACTTTCGAAAGGGGAACGTCGCTCCGCGTCTAACGGCATGTTTCGAGCGGAGGACTCCCTCGAGAACGCCTGGGCGCGCCGGGCGTTAGTATCCTTCTTTCAGGCCGTGGCCGCGGGACAGATCGCGTGCATGTCGATTGCCGACTTTGAGGACAAGACGGCGCTTCAGCTTCGCGATAGTGAAGGGGTGTTTAAAGCCACAGAGAATCTACCTCCGATCCAGACCTTCCTCAACAGGTTGCTCGCCCTCAGCATCGGCGATCAGAATGATCTCTTCGAGGCATTCGAAGCTCGTCTACGGAGTATTCTCGAGAAGGCCCACGCGGACGGAACGATCGATTCCGGTGTTGAGGACCTTATCGCTGACGAACTGGAGCTTATCCGCGAAGAGGTTATCAGGGTTGATGACACTGGAGCAGAAACCCAAATGTTAGAGTTCAGGGTTCGACACAAGCTCGACCTGTTCGACCTCACCTGCGTTAACGACGTTATCCGAAGCAATTCGGCCGCGACGGTTCGAGTCATCAACCGGAAGTCAGGTCGAACAGGCCTTATCGTTAAGGGACTGACGACAACCGACGATAAGGACCAATTGATCCCAGCCGTTCGCCTGTATCGTCCGGCCGGAACCCGGGATCTGATGCCAGCGACGGTCTATGAGGAGTCGAGTTGGGAGGCGACAGACCCTGTGACCTGGGAATGTGCCTGGCAAAAAGAGCATGCCGGCATAGACCCATGGGTAACGAACCGCATGTTCCTTGTCACTGGCTTGTTGTTGCCGATCTGGCGACACCTGCCAAAGGAGTACGCCCGGGTCAAGCGTTTGAAGGCCCCATCCGGCGAACGCTGGCTTGGTCGAATGCTGAACGAGGCAGATGCCATCAAGTTGATGCGGATTCTCGGTCACGACGTCAGCCGTTCACTTCCCAAAACCGCCGCGCGCTGCCGGGAGTTAGTGCTGAACGAGAAGGCGACCCTGAGCTTGTCTCCTGGGCTAACGATGCGCACGGCTCGTTTCATGGGCGAACGGCGAATCGAAATCGCAGGTGACCGTAGCCAATATCCTGCTCTTCGATCCTTGGGCTGCTTCATCGAGGTTCTGCACGGGGTCCCGCGTGTGTTCGTGCCGGCACTCGACGATGTCTTGGCGAAGGTCATATCGACATACCCGGTCAATGATCTGGGCATGTGAATTCTGGTCGCGACCGGACCGGCAGAGGCTGCTCCTGAATTCTGGGAGTGGCCTCTGGTCTGGATCGAAAGGAAAAGGGGAGGGGACGGTTTGGGCGAGCCTCAGGTGAGGCGAAGACCGGAGATTTCCCCAATGAAACAGACCGCCCTTGACCAACTTCTCGAAAAAATCATCGCCCGAATGGAATGTGGTGAGTTGCCTTGGCGCCAGCCTTGGCGAAACAGCGCTTGTCCGTTGCTGCCGACGCGTGCGGACGGCGAACCGTTTAAACGCCATCCTGACCCGGATGCCATCAATACGTTTCTCGCCAGCATCGATTTCAAACTGCTGACGAAGGGCGATATGGCCTATTATTCTCCTGATCAGGACATGATCGTTATGCCTCATGTGGACCAGTTCGTTGACAAAAACAGGTTCAATAGCGTTCTTGCTCACGAAATGATTCACTGGACGGGAGCAAAGCATCGCTTAGATCGAAAGCTCGAGAACTACCGCTATCGAGATTGCCGGGCGCGGGAGGAACTGGTCGCCGAAATGGGGAGCCTGCAGTTGGGTTTTCTGATCGGACTACCTGTCGAAGATGAGCTTATGGACAACCATGCGGGCTATTTGCAGTCTTGGGTTAGGCTTTTGAAAGACCAGCCAGCCGAACTGATAAAAGCATCCGGACTTGCGTCCAGAGCCGTTGATTATCTCATCAGCCAGAGCCGCGCTGGTGTGGCACCGCTAATCCTCGCCGCCTGAAATCGGGAGTCAATGCCTTCAAACACCAACCCGAAACGGGTGGGTGTTTCGTCCTTTCAGGGCGCTCAACCAGCTGGATGGCCTGCCCCGGCAAAAATTCGAATTCCCTACTATTGTTGTTTGTATTACTCTTGTAGGATGCCGGCCAAATAGCTGATTGTGAAAATGAATTCGCTTACTAAATCTCACAATGCACAAAGAATAATGCCCACATGAATGTCACTTCTTTACGTCAGTGGATAAAAACAACCAGAGAAGTTGAAGGTGTAAATTGGTATTTACGCGACTCCACTCCAATCCACGACTACAACAAGCTTTTTAACCTTGTCGTCTACGATTCTGACGGAAATATTGTTCAAAGAATCAATCACATTGAGCCAAGGCGTGGGGCCATACCTTCGAAGTTCTTGATGCAGATTTCAGCCGTCCGCATCGAGGCTGGTATTAACGCGCACTTTGCCGAGGCTAGCCGAAAAGCCGGAAAAGACCCCGTTGCAGAGCATGCCAGGTTTAAGGCGATCTGGCTGGAAACCGGCCAGAAGGCCTTTGTCGATGGTGTGGCGAAACCCACTGTCAGCACAGACTGATTCGCCATAGCCGGGGGTGGGGTGCTTGAGCGGCCAAAGGACGTCTACAATTCACTCCCTCGACGACATCGACTCGGTACTGAGACAATTGATGGACGATGCTTTACGTTTGAGCATGATTGGCCTGACCAAACTCATAGCCTATGGGCTATAGACAAATTATAGCCTCTGGGATATATGTTGATGCAATGGACCGTTGTTTATCACCCAGCGTTCGATCCCGAGTACGAGGCGCTTCCGCAAGCCGTTCAAGACGAATTGCTGGCATCCGCCATACTCTTGCAGACCCTGGGGCCAAGGCTGGGGCGGCCGCATGTGGATACGCTCGCTGGATCGAAACACTCGAATATGAAGGAACTCAGGTTCCAGGCCGACGACGGAGTTTGGAGAGTGGCCTTTGCTTTCGATCCTGAGCGAAAGGCTATCCTGCTGGTCGCGGGTGACAAGGCCGGGGTGGCGCAGAAACGATTCTACAAGGCGCTGATCGCCAAGGCCGATAAGCGGTTCAGCGAACATCTCGATACGTTGGAAGGGAACTAATATGAGCAAGGCAATGGACAAAAAGGGTGGCCAGCAAGCCCACGTTAAGGGCCGTACGCTCAATGAAGTGCTTGCCGCCATGCCTCAGGAGCGCCGCGAACAGATCGAGGTACGTGCCGCTGAGAAGCTGCGCGAGATCGAGGGGTTGAAGGCCCTTCGCAAGCTCACCCATCGTAGCCAGGAGCAAATCGCCCAGAGCCTAGGGGTCAAGCAGCCTTCGGTACTTAAGATCGAGCGGCAGGCCGACCTCTACCTCTCCACTCTGCGCCGATTCGTCGAAGCGGCCGGGGGTAAGCTTGAACTGCGAGTCGAGCTACCCGGTGCAGGCGCGTTTGTGCTGAAGGGGATTGGGACCGATGAAGGCGATATTGAAGCCCAGCACGTCGCATAATTCTCCTCTACGGATTGTCAGGGTTATAGTCGACAGTAAAGGGTTTCGAGTAGACCCAAGATAGCTTCAACTTTTGCGTTGTTGAGCTGGTATAGAATTTCCTGGCCCTTGCGTTCAGTCGTCACCAACCCGGCTCCCCGGAATTTCGCAAGATGCTGTGACAGGGCTGATTGGGAAAGGCCTGATAGGGCCACCAGTTCGTTGACCGTTCGGGCCTTGTCCAGAATCGCATACATGACGATCAGTCTGGTCGGGTGGGAGATCAGTTTGAGGGTCTCAGAGATTTGCGGAGCCGTTTCTGTAATCGCGGCCATTCGGACGTTGGAGAGCTTTGAACTCATGGCGGCACCTTATCAGAATTTCCATACCCAACGCGGGGTCTTCAGGCGATACGCTTCCCATTCTGCGCCGAACAGCTCTTGAAGGTGAACCTCTTCGCGTCTTATGGCCAGTCTCGACACTAAGAGCAGGCTTATCAGCGTGGTCAGCGTCAACCAAAGGGACGATAAAACACCAGACAAACCAAACAGAAACAGAGCGTTTCCCAGATAGATGGGATTTCTGGACATCGAAAATGGCCAGCGCGTAACCAGACGAGAGGCGGCACGATGCGGGAGGATAGTTGTTTTCGCCTTGTAGAGCGCGAACATGGCGCCGATATCGATGACCAGGCCGATGATGATCGCCACACCGCCCAGACCTCTGACGGCGATGGGCCAGTTGGCGTCACGGACGGGGACATATTGCCCAAGCCCCCAGGCCACAGCTATCGCCAGACCATAGATGATCGGCGGCCATGGCAGACGATTGGGCGGCTTTGCAGGAGGGTTCATAGGCTCACTTTTCAAATGGCGGTCAGGCGGGTTTGACAGCGATGAGGTCCACCAAGGCAGAGCGCCCCTTGTGCCCTTCACCTTCGTCCAAGTCTGCCACATAGGATGCCAGAACATCGATACGGAAGTCACGAAAAGCGTCTTCCAGCATAGTTTCTGTATAGAGATTTTCCATTTGAGACGGCCCACCCGTTTTGTAAGTGAGTTGCTCGGGCGTGTAGCCGTGCAGCATCACAAGTCCGCCGGGTCGGGTGGCGCGTTTCATGCCCTCAAACATAGTCTTACGCTGATCCGGCGGTGCAAATTGAATAAACACCCCGATCACAGCGTCAAAGGCGTCGACGGGCCAGTCATAGTCTTCGATGGAGCACAGTTGGACATTAACGCTTACCCGTTGGGTCGCCGCCAGTGCACGGGCCTTTTGCAATGCAACGCGTGAACTGTCTGTGGCCGTCACCAGATGACCAAGGCCCGCGAGATAGACACTGTTTCGACCCTCACCATCCGCCGGTAGCAGGAGGCTGGAACCCGCCGCAAGTCTTGGCGCGTGACGCTCGACAAAGGCACTCGGGCGGGTACCAAATAGATAGTCTTCCCGATCGTACCGCTGGTCCCATACATCCGACATGAGGGACCCTTCAGGTTTGTGCGTCAGCAGCATACTGCTCAAAGGCCATAAGGGCATCGGCAGCGTACATCAGGGATGGCCCGCCGCCCATATAGATGGCCATGCCCAGCACCTCCTCGACCTCCTGTTTCGTGGCGCCCATGCGGACCAAAGCTTCGGTGTGGTAGCCGATACATCCGTCGCAGCGTGTCGCCACGCCGATCGCCAGAGCGATGAACTCCTTCGTCTTCTTGTCCAGAACGCCGTCGGCCGAGGCCGCCTTGGCCAGGGCGGAAAAGCCCGCCATGGTCTCAGGGATGTCCTTGCGCAGGGTCTTGATATTGGCCGACAGACGCTTGGTGATGTCAGGATAGGACTTGGTCATTTGAAGCAGGCTCCGGGCTTAGCACCAAAGGCTTTGAAGATCATCGCGGCCGGACAGAAGCCGGTGACGCTGGCCTGAAGCAGGTTGGCGCCGACAAAGACGGTCAGCCACATCCAGGCCGGATGGACAAAGTGGCTCAAGGCCACACTTAGAAGAACGACAAGGCCGGCAAAGGCCATCACCATACGATCAACAGACATAGGATATCTCCTTAGGTTATTTCGGGGTTACTTGATTTTGTGCGCGCCGATCAGGTCGAGGGCGAGTTTTTCATAGAAGGGTTCGGACTTTCCGGACTTCACCTTGCCGATGAAGTATTTCTCGAATCCGACCTTGGCCAGATGAACCCACTTGCCCGACGCCGACCAGTTGATGTTGCGCGGCGGGATTTGTGGCTGGGCAAAAAAGGCCACGCCGCCATCGCCAAAGTCGGCCAGACAGATGGCGTTCCAGGTGGCTTCGTGCGTTGGCACTTTGCCGGCCAGGATCTCTTTGAAATTGTGGGCAATCGCCGTGACCATAGATTCGATCATGAAGCCCGTCTTGGGGACGCCCACCGGCACCGCTGTCTTGTAGTCCGGCGCGATGGCGACACAGACGCCCAACGCGAAGATATTGGGGTAGGTCGGGTTGCGCTGATGCTTATCGATCAGGATAAAACCGCGCGGATTATTGAGTCCCTCGTGGCCGCGCACCGCCTCGACGCCGCGAAACGCTGGCAGAAGCATGGAATATCCAAACGGCACTTCATGATGGGCTTTGGGCGAGCCGTCGTCGTTGACCTCATCGACATGCATCATGCCCTCGGTGACCTTTGCGATCTTTGCATTGGTGATCCACTTGATGTGACGGTTGCGCATCTCGCTTTCAAGCATACCCTTTGTGTCCCCGACCCCGTCCAGCCCCAGGTGACCGATATAGGGCTCAGACGTCACAAAGGTCATCGGCACGCGGTCACGGACCTTGCGCTTACGCAGTTCGGTATCGAGAATCATGGCGAACTCATAAGCGGGCCCAAAGCACGAAGCCCCTTGTACCGCGCCCACGACAATGGGCTTGGGGTCTAGGGCAAAGGCCTCAAAGGCGTCCGACGCCTTAAGCGCATGATCGACATGGCAGACCGATTGGGTGAAATGCTCTGGGCCAAAGCCTTCGATCTCGTCGAAGGCCAGCTCTGGGCCCGTTGCAATGACCAGATAGTCGTAGGACAGGACGTCGCCGTTCATCAGCGTGACCTGACTGGTCTTCGGGTCGAAGGCCCTGGCACCCATCTCATAAAGACGGATCTTCTTGCGCTCGAAGACCGGACGCAGATCAACCTCAATCGCTTCACGCGATCGCCACTTGACGGCGACCCAGGGGTTGGAGGGCACGAAGTGGAAGGTGTGGCCCTTGTTGACAACGCTGATATCGGCCTGTTTGCCGACCGCATCCGAAATCTCATAGGCGGCGATGGTGCCACCTAAGCCTGCGCCAAGAATAACAATATGTGGTCTGGACATCTTGTATCTCCTGCCCCTGAAACCGCCCTCCCTCTGAGGATTCGATTTATTAGCGGCTATTGGGCTTGTCTTTAATTGCATATTATCTTAAATAAGTAATTATAGAAATTCAATCCCTCTTTTTTGAGGACTTCGTGGAGACCGCCATGTTCGGACTGTTCAAAGCCAAAGACCCCGTTGTTAACCTGACGCCGCAAGAGGTGGCGGAGCGCCTGAAAACGAACGAAATCCTGTTGGTTGACGTGCGTGAACCCTCTGAGTTTGCGGCAGAGCACATCAAGGGCGCGGTCAATGTTCCGCTGTCGCGCCTCAGCGCCGAGGCCCTGCCAGAGACAAAAGGCCGCACGCTCGTGATGCAATGCCTGGCGGGTGGTCGCTCCTCGCAGGGCGTAAATACCTGTCGGGGCTTTGGCCTGGGTGTTGATCACCACATGCAGGGCGGCCTCAACGCCTGGAAGGCCGCTGGCCTGCCGACGGTCCGCTAGACATCAAGGATCCAGACCATGACACGCGCTTCCGCTCTTGCCCTTATTTTACTTCTGGCCGTACCGGTCGGCTTGACCGCCTGTTCGGAGGGGCACGACAAGGCCTCCGTCGCCGCGGCCCCCGAGGCAATCGGCGACATACTGACGGTACAGACAGGGGAGATCGACGACGTCAAACGTGTCGCCGCCACCCTGACAACACGTGACATGGGCGAGGCAGTGGCGCGTATTGGCGGAGTTCTGGTCACGCTCAATGTCCGAGAAGGAGATACAGTGACCAAGGGACAAGTGATCGGCGTGGTTCGCGATCAGCGCCTGAACTTTGAAGCCAGCGCATATGAGGCGGTCGCCATTCAGGCTGAGGCGGATTACAATCGCACCAAGGGTCTTTATGACAAGGGCATCTACGCCAAGGCCCGTCTGGAACAGGCCGAAGCCCAGTACAAGTCTGCCAAGGCACAGCGTTCGGCGGCCTACGAACTGGCTGGGCAAGGGACTGTCCGCGCTCCAGCGTCGGGCAAGGTGATCAAGGCGGAAATACCCGCAGGTTCAGTCGTCATGCCTGGCCAGTCTATTGCCACTGTCACCGCCGGGCCGCGCATTGTGCGCCTGACCTTACCTGAACAGCAGGCCCGCAGCCTGGTTTTGGGCCAGACGGTAAGCCTTGAAGCCAACGGAATCGCAGCAACCGGCACCGTCAGCCAGGTCTATCCCGCCATCGACAATGGCCAGGTGGTGGCCGACATCACCCCACAGGGGCTCGATGATTTGTTGCTGGGCGAGCGCGTGGTGACCTCACTGAGCTTGGGGCAGCGGCAGGGCATAAAGGTGCCCGCCACCTATGTCACGACCCGCTATGGCCTTGACTATGTCCGGCTTGTCACCGCCGACCGGAAGGTCAGCGAAGTACCAGTACAGACCGCGCCTTTGGATGGCCAGTCTGTCGAAATTCTGAGCGGGCTGAAGGACGGCGATACCCTGGCTCCCTATGGAGCCGCCCAATGAGCGAAACGCCTGACGCCCCGAAGCTGGGCCTGTCCGGTCGCCTGACGCAGGCGACTCTGCATTCCCCCCTGACGCCTCTGGCTCTCCTGGTCGCGATCTTTGTCGGCCTGATGGCCGTCATGTCTATCCCGCGCGAGGAAGAGCCGCAGATTTCGGTCCCCATGGTCGACATCATGGTCCAGGCGGCGGGCCTGAAAGCCAATGACGCCAAGGAACTGGTCGCCAAGCCGCTGGAAACTATCGTCAAAAGCGTCACCGACGTCGACCATGTCTACAGTTTCATCGAAGACGACAGCGTCATGGTGACCGCCCGGTTCAAGGTCGGAACCGATCCCGACTCCGCCGCGGTACGCATCCACGAAAAGTTGCGCGCCAATTACGACCGCATGCCCAAGGGAATCCCGGAGCCCCTGATTTCCACGCGTGGAATCAATGACGTCCCAGGCATGGTCATCACCCTGACGCCGAAGCCGGGTCTCGGTGACCGTATCGACGACCTGACCCTGTATAATCTGGCGCTCAAGGTCAGGAACGAAGTGGCCAAAGTCGAAAATGTCGGCCTGACCTTCATTACCGGCGGCCGGACCGAGGAAATCCGCATCGAACCCGACCCGTCACGCATGAGCCTGCACGGCGTCAGCCTTCAGGCCCTGTCTGCGGCGATTTCGGCGGCCAACTCAACCCTGCCAGCGGGCTCCGTCCGCGATGGTGGTCAGGCTCTGGACGTCCGCGCCGGAGCGTCCTTAAGCACCGTCTCTGAGATCGGGCAGATCAGCATCAGTTCCGTCACGGGACAGGCCGTCTTTGTGCGCGATGTCGCCACCGTCCTTCAGGCCCCGCGTGAAATACAGGCTCGCGTCACACGCTACCACATGACGCCACGCGGCTTAGAGGCCGCCCCGGCCGTGTCCCTGGCCGTCGCCAAGCGTCAGGGTGCCAATGCCGTTGTTGTTTCCCACGCCATTCATGCGCGTCTGAACGCCCTGCAAGGCACGCTTATACCCGACAGCGTTGAGGTGTCGATCACCCGCGACTACGGCGAAACTGCCAACGAAAAAGCCAACGAACTTTTGTTCCATTTGGGCCTCGCCACCGTCTCAATCGTCATTCTGATCGGCTTTACGATTGGCTGGCGCGAAGCCGCCGTGACGGCGGTCGTCATCCCGACCACCATTCTCCTCACCATGTTCGCGTCGAACCTGATGGGCTTTACCATCAACCGTGTCAGCCTGTTTGCCCTGATCTTTTCCATCGGCATTCTGGTCGATGACGCCATCGTCATGATCGAGAATATTGCTCGCCACTGGGGTATGCGCGATGGCCGAACCCGCGTTCAGGCGACGATTGAGGCCGTGGCCGAAGTCGGCAATCCCACCATCGTCGCCACATTGACGGTTGTGGCCGCCCTGCTGCCCATGCTGTTCGTATCAGGACTCATGGGGCCCTATATGGCGCCTATTCCGGTCAATGCCTCTGCCGCCATGGTGTTCTCGTTCTTTGTCGCCGTCATTCTGGCGCCGTGGTTGATGATACGTTTTGCCCGCAAGACCCTGGCGCAAGGGCACCATGACCATGAGGGCTTCATCGGCACCGTCTATCGCCGGGTTGCCGCCAAGGTCATAGCGACCCGCAAGAGCGCCTGGACCTTCCTGATCGCCGTCGGCGTCGCCACCCTGGTGTCCATGAGCCTATTTGGCTTCAAGGTGGTGACCGTCAAGCTGCTGCCCTTCGACAACAAGTCGGAGCTTCAGGTCATTGCGGACCTTCCCGAAGGCACGTCGCTGGAAATGACCGAGCGCGTCCTGGCCGAGGCCGCAGCCATCACCTCGGGCCTGAAGGAAGTCGAGGCCGTCGATGCCTATGCCGGCACGGCCACGCCCTTCAACTTCAACGGGCTGGTGCGCCACTACTATCTGCGTATGCGCCCCGAACAGGGTGACCTGAATGTGCTATTGGCCGCCAAACATCATCGCAAGCGGGCCAGCCACGCCATCGCGCTCGACCTGCGTGAACGCCTGAAGGCCGTCAAGCTGCCGCAGGGCGGCGTGCTGAAGGTCGTCGAGGCCCCGCCAGGGCCACCGGTCATGGCGACGCTGCTGGCCGAAGTCTATGGCCCTGACGCGGTGACACGCCGCGCCGTCGCCGAAAAGCTGAAAGGCATCTTCCAGAGCATCGACTTCATCGTCGATGTCGACGACAGCTACGGCCTGCCGCGACCGACCCTATCGCTAGTGCCCGATCGCACACGTCTCGAAAGCCTGAAGGTGTCCGAAGGCGAACTCTATGCTTCGGTCAATGCTCTGATGAACGGTCAGGTACTCGGTTATGCCCATCAGGCCGGCCGGACCGGTGAGGGCCGTGAACCGTTGGAAATCGCTCTGCGCCTGCCACAGAACGCTCGCTATCTCAATGAGTCGCTCAAGGCCATGCCGGTGGCGACATCCAGCGGCCGTTTGGTGGCGCTCAATGAACTGGCGACTTTTGAGCGAACCCAGGGCTCGACCGCCTTCTTCCGCCGCGATGGCCGTGACGCCGACATGATCATGGCCGAACTGGCCGGGCGTTACGAAGCGCCTATCTACGGCATTGGCGCGGTCAATGACGCGATCAATGCCGCCGATTGGGGCTCTTTGCCCAAGCCTGTCGTGCGCCTCAACGGTCAGCCAACGGACGAGACCGTGCCGACGATCCTCTGGGACGGAGAGTGGGAAATCACCTGGGTGACTTTCCGCGACATGGGCGCCGCCTTTGGCGTGGCCTTGCTGGGTATCTATATTCTGGTGGTTGCGCAGTTCAAAAACTTCCGCCTGCCGCTGGTGATCCTGACGCCAGTGCCCCTGACCCTGATCGGAATCGTCATCGGCCATATCCTGTTCGGTGCGCCCTTCTCAGCGACCTCGATGATCGGCTTCATCGCCCTGGCCGGTATCATTGTGCGCAATTCGATCCTGCTGGTCGATTTTATCCGCCACGCCGAGTTTGACGCAGAAGGTCACAAACGTCCGCTGCGTGAGGTGCTGCTGGAAGCCGGGGCCACCCGCTTCAAGCCGATCCTCCTGACGGCGCTTGCGGCCATGATTGGCGCCAGCGTCATCCTCTTCGACCCCATCTTCCAGGGGCTGGCGATCGCCTTGTTGTTCGGGCTCTTGTCGTCTACGCTTCTGACTGTTCTGGTCATCCCGGCCATATATATTGTCTTTAAGGACGACACAGTAATATGAGTATGATGACAGCCGTCTCCGCGCGGGACATTGAAACCCTTAAACCAAATGTGCGCAGAGCGACGCGCATGCTGAAACTTTTGGCCAGCGAAAACCGGCTGATGATCCTGTGCCGGCTATTCGACGGCGAAGCCAGCGTCACCGACCTGGCTGACACCCTCGGTCAGTCTGTATCATCTACCTCGCAGCACTTGGCGAAGATGCGGGCTGAAGAATTGGTCGAGACGCGCCGCGATGGACAAACCATATACTATTCAATAGGTGATCCCGCCGCCCGGCAGATGATCGATACCCTTTGTGGTTTGTATAAATAGTCGTCAGTAACAGATCGGGACGCCTACTCTCAGAATTTGGCAATTCGTCTTTGCTCAATTAAAGATTGAATTTGTGCTATGAAAGTGGCGGATACTATTGTTTTCAATTTAACAATTTAAAGAACTCGATGCTAATACGTAAATCAGCATGGACAAATTGTATCTGTAAACGGTTATTGGCCAATACGGATTGGCACTGAATATCATCGACTGTACGGCGCCCCGTTTGTTTTGTGCTCAATCTTGATTGAAGCAGTAGCATCGAGCCCCTCACGCGGTGTCAGTTTTCAGACAAAATGCAGTGCGTAGTCGTGCCGATGGTGATTCCGACCCGTTGGGGACCTAACGCCTTAACTAATGCTATCCAGCAAAGCCCCAAAACCTGTTCGCAGAACGTGCAAAGTGGGCATTCAGTGATGTAGAGCCGCTGGATATAACGGCCGAAAAATAGACGATATCCTCGGCCGTGAAACCGGGGTCTTTCGGGTGGGCTGACGGGCTGGCCCTGACTCTCTGACCGGGATTGCCACAGTCCAATTCTTGTCGCGCAAGGGCAAGCGTTGTCGGCTGTGCCGACCCTTGCGCGCGAATTGGCCGGTGGACACCCGCGGATCAGAGGCCAGCCCTGAGCAGCCTCACTTTCATTCGGTTTCACATTGACCTTCAAGGATCTCTTTCATGTCCATCTTCGGCGCGTCCACCTCCACTTACGACCACATCACAGGCCTGACCGGCGATAGCCGCCCGTTCCCGTCTCAAGGCGAGGTCGAGCACCTCGGACATGTCATCATGAACGAGATTATCGACACGTTCGGCAAGGACGCCATGGAAGACCATGCCAGCATGATCGCCCATTGCATTATCGGTGGCATTCATGCCGCGCAGATGCGTATCGAACGTGACTACGACCGCGCCGCCAACGAACTGAACCATCTCCACCGTGAATTCGACGGTTCGGAGGTGAAGGACAATCAGATCCAGGATGCCACAGAGCGTTCCCGACTCTTTGAGGCCGTCGCTGTTGTCCTAGAGACCTTCCGCAAGTCTGCCGAAGCGACCTATGAGGTGCAGACCGGCGACATCTGGACACCTTATCGTGGTTCCACGTCCAATCGCCTCAGCACCTATGCTGTCCTCGAAGCGGGTGAAACCTTACGCCGCCGGCGTCAGCAAGCCCAGAAAGGTAGTGAGCCTACTGCACGGTACGTTGTCTTCCGTGGCGTCCAGGAAGCCAATACTGATGCCGATGCTGAACGGATATTTGCTGCCCTGGAATGGGCCCGTCAGAAGTGCCCGGACATGCAACTGGCCTGCACCGGCAATCTCGGCGCTGAGAAGATCGCCATGATGTGGGCTAAGAACAAAAACATCATCGTTCACAAGGCGGAATTCTCAACCGCCAACCGCAAGCGCGCGCCCTTCCTGGCCAACGACACCCTGCTAGCCCTGAAGCCGGTAATCGTCCTGCACATGGCGCAGCCCGTCAATCCGAAGTCAGAGAAAGAATGTCAGCCGAATGGGATCGTTCTCAATATCGCCCAGAAAGCTACCGAGCGAGGCATCCTCAACTACCCGGTCATGAAACGAGAACTGGCCTGACAGTCAGTTTTGGCCTCCGCCTTCTGGCGGGGGCCAATCTTCCTGATGAACGACCTACCCTTTGGCATTGTCGCACCCCGTCATCGGGCGAGGCCTGCGATTGGCACCACTCTGCGCCGCATCAAGGAAAAGGAAAGGGACAGGACAGGTGGAACAACCGTCTGAAGGAGCCCTTCCATGATTGAAGCTGCCGCCACAAACCGTCCCGTCGCCGCTCTGGTTGCGGAGGCCCAGCGCATGCGTTTCATACCTCAAATGCTGCCTGGCGTACCTGTCCTGATCGCCGAGTTTACGGTCTTCAACTGGATGGAGCGCCTGAGTGCGCAATACGCTGGCGGTCTGTGGAATTACTACGAGATCTCTAACGGCGCTTTCTATATGGCGCCGACGGGTCATGGACTGATGCAATTGGAATGGGCTGACAACTATTTCAGCGGAGAGTTGTCCGAGGACGCCGCCGGCATTGTGGCCTCCTTGTTCGCCCTATCCCATCTGTCCTTCCAGTTCAGCTCCAACGCGCTAGCCGACAACTATGCCCGACTTTTGGACTACGCCTATTGCCATCCGGAAGCCGTATTGATCGGTCGTGCGATTGACTGAGGTTGTGGCCTACGCGCGGCTGGCTTCGGGCCGCCGGTAAGGAAAAGGGAAAGGGCAGGGATAGGCGCATAATTTCAAGGAGTCATGCCATGCGTTCCTGTCCCCAGGGTTATATTGACCATTTCCACCATGCCGGTCTGAACATTGATGTGTTTGTTGAGCCCGAGAGGCGATGGGCAAAGGGCTATGCTGGCCGAAACGCCAAACCTGTCTTCTTTCTTCGATTTAACGACGACGCGAAGATGGAAGCTTATCTTGGGCGCTGGATTGATGAACGGGTCTCCGCCTTCAATCGCAAGCAGGAGGAAAAGCGGCTCAATCGTGAAACGCCTTGTCCATTAAATCCGGGTGACGTTTTATGCTCTTCATGGGGTCACGAACAAACCAATATCGACGCGTACCAGGTGATCGAGGTGCGCGGCAATCGTAAGATCGGTATCCGTCCCATCCATGTCGAAAAGGCCTTCTGTGGTAGCTACACCGATCGTGGATACTGCTTACCCTTTCCGGATCAGTTCAAAGGTGCGCCGTTTTTTGGGTTCGGCGACTGGCGGGGCGAGATCAGCCTCACGCGCTATAGCGCGGCAAAGCCCTGGCCACGTCTGCCCGACGGCAGATTTCGAGCACTTTACTGGTCATCATACGCTTGAGCATCGACTGCGCAGCTTCCCAGCGGATTAGTCTGAGCAACGCCCGCTTTTGCCAAAGGAATAAGGGAAAGGGCTTTTGGCTATGACTATGTTCAAAGGAGAAGGTCGATGCCCGAATATCGTAAGCCCACATGTAACCCACCTCATGTCCCAGCAAAGGCGTCCCTAAGGTCAGCGTTGGACGAAGCCAAGACGGAGGTTATCTCCAATGCCAGCATTTTGAGGTAGGACGCAAAATGGGCTGGACCTCTACACAATCGCTTTCTGGGCATGAAACCCCAAAGGCCTATTTCGACGCCGAGTTTAGCTGGGCAAACGCAGAGGCACGAAACACCGTGCTTCTTTCCATCATTAAGGGTCGCGTATACTACGCCGCCATTGAACGCCTGAAAACAGAACCTGGTGCCGAAAGGACGGTGTTCGCCCTAGTTTGTCTGTTTCGCCATACCCCCCGTGCGCGCGACGGCTACATTCTCACTTACAAGGAAGTGGACGAAACCGTCGGGCCGTGCGAGCGCCAATGCCCTGCCGCGATCCTCGATCTGCTCACCCCAACCGAATACGCTTATGCGCTCCAATGGCGGTCCGAGTGTCGAGCCAATCTTGATAAAAGCAAGGTCGAGCGCAAACTCAGGCCAAAAGCCGGTGACCGAATTGAGTTGGCGGCCGCGCAGCTCTTTACCGATGGTGCCGAGCTGACGCGATTCAAAGCTGTGCAACTGCCACGGCGCCGAAATCTCGTTTACCAGTCTCTCGAAAACGGCCGTTTTTATCGAATTCCAGGCATAAGTGGTCGCGAATTCCGACACCTTGGAGACGATGACGGGAGACCGGCCACATAGCTATGAGGGGGTGTCAATCACTGGGCTCAATCGCTCTTATTCGCTCTCAAACACAACAGTTGCCTCTCAACTTTGGCATTTCAATTACACCAAGAAGAGTCGGCACTGGCTGACCGTTCTAGGCGGTCTGGCGCCCCTCAATCTCAATGAGGTCATCCAGAAGTTTGAGCACCTTGGTCGACGCAATCGACATTTTTTCCATCTCGGCTTCCGCAGCCAGTCGGTCGCCGTTCTCATAGGCCATGGCAGCCGCTATACCGTGGCGATGCACGGCCTCATGAGGACCTAAGAGCTCTTTGAAGGCCATCGAGTTCTTAAGCGTTTGATTGGTTACTGCGTTGTACCATTTACCGAGGCGGCATTGGTGGTGGCTTCGGGTGAGCCTCGGCCCCTGTGCCGGGGATCTCGGACGCATGATCGCGGTCGAGCCGCGAGCCCGCGGGGATGAGCCCCAAGGGTGAAGTGAAATGGAGCTACCCATGAAGTGCAAAGTCCAACTGATCGGCCGCCTTGGTTCTGACGCTGACATCAACACCCTGCCAAACGGCCAGGTCGTCGCCACCCTCTCGGTCGTGACCGAGGAATACTGGAAGGACAAGCAGGGCAACCCCCAAAAGCGTGCCACCTGGCATCGGGTGAAATTCTGGAACGAGTCGACCGTCGGCTTCATTCAGCGCAATATCGGTAAGGGCCAGCTCGTGGAAATCGAAGGCAGTTTCCGCTACGAGGAATATGACGACAGCAAGGGTGTCCATCACAAGGCCGCGCTGATCAACGGCTCCAACATCCTGCCGCTGCACCCGCTGACCAAGGCGCATGACAACGCCGCCACAAGCGACAACGGCCCGGATAACGATGACCAGATCCCCTTCTAAGGGTCCGGCAGGTAGCGCCCCACAGGGCGCTACCTCGCCTGCGAAGGTGCTAGATTATCTGGGCGGAATAACGTGTCTGGGGCCTCTCGGGATGGACTCCTGGATCCGCGTAAAGGTAACACCCGCCATGTCCTGATCGTAATCGCCCAGGTGGAACGCCAGAGTGTCGAGAACCCGTTCGCAGGCCCCAACGAACTGACTGCGGTTTTTTATTGGGTTGCTATGGAAAATGGCGTTCCGGCCGACTTTGATAATCCCTGCGTCGTCATCAAACGCCGTAGATCGCAGCCTGTATCCAAGCTGTGCGTCCGGCAGAAACATATCTCGCATCAGGTTCCAGTCGGATTGGATCAGCCGAATAAGCTGGCCAAAACTGATCTCGTAATAGAGCTCATCGGACTTGTCCGGCCCCGCTATATTGCTGGTTCCTTCCACGCCCAGTTCCCCAAAAGCAAAGAACACAGACTTCACAAAGCGCGGCTTTACCGGAACTGTACGGATGTGCGTAAAGTCAGTAGGCGGGTGGCCAGCAAGCCAGGCATCTCGCAATAGGGTCCACCAATCCATCCGCCCAAAAACAGCTTCAAGGTGATCCGCCACAGCGGACCTCAAGCCGTTCTCTACAGCGAAGATGAACGGGTACAGGGAGGAAAACTCCTTGATCTTGCGATGATATATCCGATGTATCGCGGCGCGTTGTTGGGCGTGCGGTATGGTCTGAACCTGCCGGGTTTGCACCGCCTCACGGATAGAGTCTCGTAAGAGCGTCGGATGAAGGGTCTTCATATCGGTCGCAAAAGCATCTACAAGGCGCTGCTGCGGTACGAAGGTCAGATACTCGCCAAGCAATTTCTGAGTGCTAATGTGGCGCTTGGCAATGTTGGACATATGATTTCTCTTGCAATTTTCACTGTCCGGGCGTATATGAGCCTCACTCGGAACGTGGCGCCGCTAGGCAGCGCAGTCAGTAAGTCCTACTGCACGTTAGGAGTCTAAACAAGTTTTTGGACAAGGTTTCAGGCGTAGCCCCAAGGCTGCGCCTTTACTTTGTCTACTTGTCGCTCACTGTTTACCCGCACATTCGCATCAACTGCCAAGGCTGTCTCGCTACAGGCTGAAGGTGGCTCGCAAGGCTTCAGATCATTGTCCGCGTTATGTGGTCTTCGTCGGGCTTAGCGGTGATGAACCGGGCCTTTGGCGTCAGATAAGCTGTGATTGCCGCGGTTGCACAGATACAGCGCAAAACCCATCAAGACCGCGAAGGTGAGGGCGTTCCCCGGCTTCGCCGGGTCGGGCTCGTCGCAGGTCAGCCCGCTGCGCGGTCTTCGCCCTTCGGGCCTCGATCCCTAACGCGAAGCCTGAACGTGCCGAGACAGCAGGGTTCGCCATCCGTCCAGCCGAAGCCGTCAAAGAAGCAGGAAAGGGCAGGGTGGAGCGGCATAAGCAACAGGAGGGCCGCCATGACAAACAGAATTACCTATCGCTGCCCGAACTGTGGTGGTCAGGATTGCGGCTGGGATGCCTATGCGGTCTGGGATGACGCAGAGCAGATGATGGCGCTCGGTGGAGCCTATGACGAGATGTGGTGCAGCGACTGTGGCGAGTTAAAATCCCTCGATCTGATGCCGCTTGCCGAGCAACCCGTTTTGACGCGGCCGATGCTCCTGCAGGTGCTTGATCTCTCAACCGGCCACGTGACCAAAGAGGTGATGGACCGGCTTTATGATCATCAAGGAAATTGGCCCTTCAGCGTCAAGATCGATCCTTACGGGTGCTTCCTATCCGTTCCTGATGTCGATACCGATCCCGCTGATCTTCCGCCATCCTTGGCCCAGTGCTTTCAGTATGCCCGCTCAATCGGTGCCGTATACATCCACTTCGACCGTGACGCCCGTCGGGATGAAACGCTGCCCTTTTATTCGTGGTGAAGTGGCCAGGAAGGAAGGGGGGAGGGGACATGAAGGGTCAAAAGCCCTTTTGCGGAGATCAGCATGTCCCCCTTTCATCAGTCCTTAATCGAACACGGCCTCGTCCCCAATGCCGCCCTTTTACGTCTGAATAGTTCGGTAAGAGTGCCACCGTCTTTTGAGCTGGCCGACCCCTGGAACCTTCCGTCCCGATTGTTTCAGTTTCCATTACGCATCACAGATTACAGCGTCGAGATGAGCACCCCTGACCTGGCAGAGCATCCATTTGTCAGGCATGTGGCGCGGCTTCTGGACCGGGGCCTTGAGACTGAGATATCGGCTGCGCATGCGACCTCAATGTGGTGGCACGCTGTGGATCTGGCCATAGCCGGTCGTTTTGACGATCTCATCCGAACACGCGGTTTTACGACGGACTATCACATCGCCGGCGCCATCAGCTTTTGTCTTCAGCACGGCGGTGACGACGATAATGTCGCCGCCTTGTCGACCCGAAAAGCGCGCACGATGATGCGAGAACTGGGTTTCGATGAACCGGGCGACCGCCAGTCATTCATTCGTACCTTGTCAAAGCCCACGATGCTGAAACCCGATGTGGGCACTGAACGATGGCCGATTGCAAATCCGGGTCTTAAGGCGCCTGACTTTGCCTGGGCACTTATCCATGGGATCGAAGACGGTCACTTTACGACCCGCGTAAAAGGTGACCTTCAGTGGTCGACGACCGGAAGGGATTTTCACGCCGGCGTGTCCTTCGGCCTTCTGCTTTGAGATTTCCCCGGAGGCTGAAGATGAACATTGTTGAACTTCATTTCCTCTTGATCTATAATGTTCAACATTGTTTCACCCTGAGGTTTGTCATGTCCTTCGCGATCAAGGTTTCCGATGAGGCTACCCGAAAGGAAGTCAAATTCCGCAAGTCGGGCGGCTCCTATGCCATTACCATCCCGGTGTCTGTCGCAGACGCGGCCCGATTCAGCGAGGGGACCATTGGCGATATCGTGGTCGCCGACGATGGAAGCCTGGTGATACGCCATAAGGCCGGTCGCAAAAAGCGCTACTCACTGAACGAACTCCTGCAGGAATTGCCAGAGACATTCGAGCTGACAGACGAACAACGCGCCTGGGAGCAATTGCCTCCGGTGGGGAATGAGATCTGATGGTACGAGCCCAGCGACCGCGCCGAGGCGACATTTATCATCTCGACTTTACGCCCTCTGCCGGCAAGGAAATGGTCGGAAAACATTTTGCCTTCATCATCTCCCCGGAAGGCTACAATACGCGCGGCCTCGCCTATGTGGCCCCCATCACGACCGGAGGCAATCTCGCGCGTTCTGAAGGACTGGCCGTCAGCCTGACCGGCGCGGGGACGAAGACGACCGGCGTCATTGATCTCACACAAATCCGGGCGGTTGATCTGGCGGCCCGGTCGGGAAAGTTCGTGGAGCAGGCGCCGGCGGCCATTAATGACGAAGTCTTCGCACGGATCTATCCGATTTTTACCGACGATGAATAAGCCGAGGCTGGGAAGTTAAGGGGAAAACCCCATGACGTCTGCGTCTGTCTTTCAAAGCCCATGTTTGCTCCCTGCGTCCCTGGCGTCAGGGGGCTTTTTTTTGTGACAGTCGCTCGCGCTTCATCTTCCTATGCATCCTTCGGCGTAGCCTCGGATGGCCGCCGCTCGATCATAGATCGAGGGCGCGCGGCGTGACGGCTGGTCGCCGTCACAGGTCATCTCATCAATGATAATCCCATCGTACCAGATCACCTCAATCGTCAACGGCTTTGCCGTTTCCCCTGCGCCGGATCGCTGCGGCCTGTCGGCCTGCAGGCCGCGATCCGTCTTCGGGTGACGATTGAGGGCTCCGATCTGGACTTCGGTCTCATCATCGATTTCGAAGACGGAGTGAGACCATGAACACGCAATATGAAAACACCGAGGGCACCACATCCGCGTTTGACGCTGAATTGGAAGCCCTGGTTTCGGCGCTGGAAACAAAGTGGGCAGCCGAACGCACGGCTCATGAAAACGCGGAAGCGCAGTAGTTCAACAGGCCCATCAGCTCCGGCTGGTGGGCTCTTTTCTTGTTTCGGATGACCATCAAGTGAAGGTTAGACTGCGACGTTGCACCTATGCCACGACCGAGCACGGCATGTCGCGTGCAGGCGATCCCACCATGCACAACCACGTCGTGGTCATGAATACGACCCAGACGGAGGCAAGCAAATGGCAGGCGCTTGAGACCCGGCACCTCTATAAGCACATGAACCTGCTGGGTCAGATCTATCAGGCCGAACTGCAAATGGGTGCCAGGGAACTCGGATACAACGTCGTTCAGGGCAAGACCGCCGGCACGTGGGAGATCGCTGAGTTTGCCCCAGGACGCACGTCGCAGGCCTTGAACAGCTCAGTGGGACCAGCATCGCAGCTGATCGAGACCTTCTCTCAACGCCACGCCCTGATCACAGAGCGGCTTGAGGCCGAAACGCTCACCAAGGGACGTGATCTCACGCCAGCAGAGCGTCAGGCGGTCATACTGCGTGATCGGCCCAATAAGCTCGGATCGCCGCGCGCCGAGGTTCAGGCTACCTGGCGGGCCATCGCTGAAAAAGAAGGCGTCGACCTGCAAGCGATTAAGCAGGGGAGCCTTGAGCGAACGACGGGTCAGAACCTCACCGCTCAGCGGATTGGAAAGATCGGACTCATGGCACGCCTGTCTGGCTTCGTGGATGAAAAGGTGTTTGGCCGCATACGCGACGTCACCGCGGACTTTTCGCTCAAGGTCGGCTTACGTAATCAGGAACACCGCAGCACGGTCTTCACGCCCCATGCCGTCATCGCTGATGCCATGAAGTATAGTGGCAATCTCCACCGCATCGATACCTACCTTGAGAGCGGCTTCTTCCAGCGTGCGGAGATAGCTCGTTGACTCAAAGGGGCCTTCAACCACGCATAAAAGCCGCTGAAATGTACACTGAGCATACGGCACATGGCCCTGACCGAAAACTCAAGCCTGTGAGCTTCGATAAATGCGTACCTCACCGAGATTCTCGCGCGAAGTACGCGGCCGCCTTTTTTAGGATGTCGCGCTCCTCCGTCACACGGGCCAGTTCCGCTTTGACCCGCCGAAGTTCTGCCGCCACCGCGTCATCTTCTCGCCTGACCTTCGCGGGCTTCGAAAACTCAGCTTTCCATGTATAGAGCGACTTCGTGCTGATACCCAGACGCGCAGCGACCTCTTTGACCGCATAGCCACGGTCAACAACCTGTGCAACCGCGTCCTGTTTGAACGCCTCCGAAAACCTGTTTCCCGTCTTCATCTGTAGCTCTCCTTGCTTCCAATTTGTAACAAGCAAAGCGTCTACAATTCTAGGGGCACCTCAGATGGCTGAACAGGCGGCCATGTCGCGCACAACTTTCGCGCTGAAATTTAAAGCGGCAGTCGGGTTATCCCTCATGGACTACCTCACCCGTTGGCGCATGATGCTGGCCGCTGAACGGCTGACGACGTCTGCGGATTCGATTTCGAAGATCGGATTTGCGCTAGGTTATGATTCTGAAAAATCTTTCAGCATGGCCTTCAAGCGCGTGATGAACAGTTCGCCTCGCCAATATGGCACCTTGAATCGGCGCAATTTGCTTTGATAAAACGGCCTTTCAAACATCCTCGGTCTACTCCACACTGTGAAATTGGCCTTCTGCATTGCAGTTTGGGTGAGGCTGGATTCGTCGTGCGAAGGTGGCCGCGTCACCGGGCCAATGCTTCCACATTCTCTTTGACCTGCCCGGAGGCTTGGGCGACCTCATCAAATGTCGTCGTAAGATAGCTGAGCTTTTCGTCGATTTCGTGGACTGCCGAAACGGCCGCCTGCATGTTGCCCGAAATTTCCGAGCTGACGGCGTCTTGCTGCGCGATCGCTGAAGCCACTCCGGACACGTTATCAAGCACGGTCGTGATATTGGATGTGATGAGGCCGAGCGCAGTGACAACTTCAGTCGTGACAGACTGCATGCTGTCAATCTCCTTTGAGATGGTTTCAGTAGACCGCGCCGCCTGGTTCGCCAGCGACTTGACTTCCGAAGCGACGACCGCGAACCCCTTCCCTGCGTCTCCGGCTCTGGCAGACTCAATTGTTGCGTTGAGCGCCAGTAGATTGATCTGGCTGGCGATCTGGCGGATCATATCCACCACGTTGTTCATTTGTGCGGCAGAAGCGTTCAAGGCCTGGGCGAAACTTCCCGCCCCTTCGGCATGACGGAATATGCCTTCCACGCTCTCGCGAGCATGATTCATGCTGCTGGCAATTTCTTTGACGCTGGCGCTAAGTTCCTCGGAGGCCGCCGCCACTGCATTGACGACCGAACCTGTCTCTGTCGAAGCGGTTGACACGCTCGCCGCCATTTGTGTGGCGCCAAGCATTTGTTTCATGACGTCGCTCAGCTGCCCATCGATCTGCCGGCTGAGGCCTTCGTTGCGAATGCGTCGGCGAACCGCTTCCGTCGTGTCGGTCGCAAACTTTACGACTTTGACAATGGTCCCCGTATTGTCGAGGATGGGATTGTAGTCGGCTTGAATAAAGACCTCTTTGCCGCCCTTCCCAAGCCGCTTAAATTCACCGGCTTGAAATTCACCGCGCCCCAAGCGGTCCCAGAACTCCCGGTATTCGGCCGATCGGGCATATTGGCTTTCGCAAAAAATCCGATGATGCTGTCCGACGATCTCTTTGAGGTCATACCCGAACACGCCGAGGAAATTTTCGTTGGAGGTGATGATTTCACCTTGCGGAGTAAACTCGATAACGGCCTGCGCACGAGATATGGCGTTCACCTTACCTTCGTGGTCAATACTCTTGGCTTTCTCTTTGGTAATGTCAGAGGCGAGCTTGACGACCCGAACGATTTTGCCGCTTTGATCTTTAACAGGGTTGTAGCTCGCTTGCAGCCAGACGATTCTACCATCGTTACCGATGCGCTTGAACTCACCCGATTGAAATTTCCCGCCTGCCAGCTCCTGCCAAAAGCGTCGGTAGTCCTCGGATTGTGCATAATCGGGTAAACAGAAAAGCCGGTGATGCTGCCCTATGATCTGTCTCTCAGTATATCCGACCGCGGATAAAAAATTTGCGTTTGCACGGACGATTTTACCATCTGGTGAAAACTCAATTATCGCCTGCGATCGATCGAGCGCGTCAACCAAATATTTTCCTTGGGATGGGAACAAGTTGCTGAGCATAGAGGAATCACCCAATTTAGCGAGAAAAGTTTTATGCCACTCTTACTCTACACTACACATGGCACTGGAGCCGACTATCACCTAAAGGAAAATACAGCATCCACCGATACGGCGATCAGGATCAATAGCCGATTGCAACCAAGTAGAGCCACCCTCAGCGAAAAGGGTAAACATGGTGTAAATAATACCACCTCTCCCAATAAAGAGTAAACTTAGGCCCACACAATTCAACGTATTGCTGCGTTAGGCGAAAAAGCCCTCTTGGTTTGTAAAATTTGCTCAAGAGAAGTCGGGGGCGAAAAATAGTATCCTTGAAGCAAGTCAACGCCCATAGATTGTAATTTGCAAAGCTGCTGTCCCGTTTCTACGCCTTCCGCTACAACTTTCAGGCCAAATGCCCGCGCAATCGTTAGCGTGCTTTCAATAATGACCTGCCCTTGCCCTTCGAGGTCGGCGACAAAGGCCTTATCCACCTTTATGCCATGAACGCTTAACCGCCCGAGCCGAGACAATGACGAATAGCCCGTGCCGAAGTCGTCAATATGCAGATTGACACCGAGCTTTCTCAGACTATCGAGCGCAAACGTTACCCGGTCTATATAGCCGTCATCAAATACACTTTCAGTTACCTCTAGATCGAGGACCTCCGGAGGCAGGCCCGTATCCCCGAGAATGCGGGCCACGACCAGCGGTAATGATGGCTGCACCAGTTGCTTGATTGAGACATTGACCGCCAAGCCGGCCGCGTTACCGTCCTTTCGCCAGATAACCGCATCTTTGCAGGCCTGTTCCAGAATCCATGTGCCCAAGGTTGCGATACAGTCGGTATCCTCGGCGATACGAATGAACTCGTCTGGAGAAATTATCCCCAGGACCGGATGTTTCCAGCGGCAAAGAGCCTCATAGGAATGAACGACTCCAGTATGCGCGTCGACGATAGGTTGATAAACCAAATAAATCTGGTCGGAACCGATAGCTTGAATGAGCGCGCGGCTCAGGTCGAATTTTCTGCGCAGCCCCTCTGCGATGGTTTCGCTATATGCGAGCACCTTGCCCCGGCCAGTTCGCTTGACTTCTGTCGCCGCCAAGTCGGCTTCATGAACTATATCATCAAAACTTTCCGCACCGGCCGACAAGAGAGACCAGCCTGTGCTGACGCCAAGCTGCACCTGAGTGTTGCCTATTGTCAGTGGCATAGTTGCAACATTGCAAATCATGTCGGCCAAGTCCTTGACCGTGCGTTGCGCATCGATACCCGCTGGAACCACTGCCACGAATTCATCGCCGCCCCACCGAGCCAACAATCCATTCACGGGTATGATAGCGCCAATTTTGTGCGCCATGGTTGCCAATACCCGATCGCCAGCTTCATGACCTAGCACATCATTGATCTGTTTGAACCGATCCAGATCAAGGAACAGTATCGCGTAACTTGAAGCGCGAGAGACCCTTTCCAGTTTTTGCCACCAGTCGCTCAAGCCACGTCGATTGGGCAGCCCGGTCAGGGCGTCGGAGTGTGCTAGTTCGCGGAGTTCTATGGTTCGATGGCTTACCTTGGCTTCCAGCTCAAAATTGGCTTGGGATAAATTATCGATAAGTTCTTGGTTCTTAGCTTCAAGATCCAACGTCCGGTGCAAGGCGGCATTGTTGGCACGAAGATTTCCAGCCATCACAAGCCAGAAAACGACGCCTAAAGCCCCGAGAATTCTCTCCTGCTCCCCTCCAAAAGACAAAGCGGCTGCTCCTGGCAGGAGGAGCAGACTTACGTAGCCGATACCCACGTATTTGTACGTCGCAGCGATACCGGTTGCACCACCAGCCATCGCAGACAGAATTATTATAACGACGTACTTTTTAGTGTCGATGCCTCCTCCGTCCGACGGGATGCAAATCGACAATGCCAGGGCCGACCACAACATGCCGGACAGCCACAAGCCTGACACATAAACCGCCTTCCATCCGTTTTGGACCTCATGGAAATTTTCTCGCTCGTATGGCTTGGTTGTAAGGAACAATGTCCATGTTATTATTCGTGCAACGGCTACACAGCTATGTGCTGCAGTCCAAATGGCAGCAAATTCCGCGTGCTCGTTCTTCAATATTAGATATATCGCCAGGATAGCGCCGACACTGACGAACAGCATGGGCCCAAGGTTCCTGAACGCAATATATAGCAATCGGCGACGTCTAGATGATCCACTGGTCGACATATTTTACAAGCTTCTTTGCACACGACAATCAGCTTTAATAACAAAGATTCTTTAAAATTGGCTTTCTGCCGCCCGACCAATTGCCTGACGTCTGTCGCCTGGACCTACCTCACAATCGTCGCCATGACATGCACAAGTCACGCATCTTTGCTGGGGCGAAACGATATTTTAACGTCTCCAAAAAGGACGGTTAATTGAAAAACTATACGTTTAGTTTTATGGATTGGCGCACTTATAGACCGAGAATGGAAATTTCAACGCCCTCCAATAGTAAGCCTTCGAATATCCTATATCAGTTAGCGGTCGCCAACGACGTCTCGACACTGATCGATCTCGATGCCGCCTTAGCCCTTTCGCGCTCGTCCATAAGAGCGCTGGCGGCTCAATCCCGTCAGGCCAATCTTCTGGCCAAGAGTTTCGCCGAAGAAGAAATCTGTCGTTTTGAAATGGACGAATCCGATATGGCAACGGGCACTATCGCGATTATCCGCAATGCGCTGGACAGCTGATAGACGATCCGAACCACTCTAGAGGAGTTCAAGGATGCCCAAAGGACGGACAAGAAGTCTGACAGCTGAAGCCGCTATCCTAGATGCCACGGAAGCGCTTCCAGATGAATTGAGCCCGTCAAAAATTTCGGCAGATTTGATCGCTCAGCGTGCCGGCGTCAGCAAGGCGACGCTTTATAAGTGGTGGCCGTCCAAATCATACATTCTCATGGACGCCGTCCTGAGACGGGCCTCCCACGACATACCGCTGCCGAACACAGGCTCTGCGGCGTCAGCTTTCAAGCTCCTACTGGAAGGGTTTATTCGTTTTCACCTAGGCACCGCTTTCGGAGCTGCCGTGTCTCATCTATTCGCCGAGGGCCTGGATGACCCCGAATTGATGAACATATACAATACACGATATCCATTTCCGCGACGTGAGCTGTTGAAAGAAATTTGGGGACGCGCAGTGGAAAAAGGGGAGGTCCGTCGGGACGTTGACCCTGATCTTGTGCTCGACATGCTATATGGCCCGTTGGTTTACCGCTTTTTTCTGCGCCATCGGGAAATTAGTCCTGAACTCGCACAAGATATCACCCGGGTCCTCTTTACCGGGCTGAACGTTTAATCGACATTTCTCAGATCGACGTCGTTTCTCGTGACGCCCAGTCCGATACTTTATAATATAATCAATGTGATACAGTCGATATTGGCGGGACTTCATGGACATTTGCGGCGGGTGAAGGTTAGGTGGGTGATTTGCGGCTGGGTATTGACCGTCGCCTGAAGCTGGAGCTCCATGGTTCGAGGGTCACCGATGGCGCCGGGCTGCTCGCCTTTCGCGAACTTAACGATGCCCATGGCGTGACCGAGCTTGCGGGAAAAGTGCTCACCGATAGCCGTTCCGGCAAGAACAACCGCCACGCATTGGAGGCTCAATTTCGGCAATCCGTGTTTGGAGGTGTTGCCGGATACGAAGACGTGAATGCCCCGACCGTCTCGGTCATTGTGCGGCCATGGGCTGGGTCGGCGGCGACCGGGCCTCACTGTCGACGGCAGCGTCGACGAGCTGCGAAGGCGCGAGCCAGCCCCATGTCCTTGACAAAGCTGGTCGCGCGTCGTCGCAACCAACGGACAGGACATGTCCGCCCAAAATCGCACAAATCGGCAATAAATGGCTACATCCAAGGAGATCCGCACATCCCCCGCCTTGGAAAAGGGGTGGCGTAGGCAACCGCACCATTATACCGGCTTCACACCGGCAGGGTTGACGGGTTTCGTCGCACCAATCGTCTGCCAGCAGGGCGTTCAAATGGGAAATGTCGGTTAGAAAAGGCGTTCCGACCAGCCCGGAACGCCTTTTTGTCCGTACAGAGACAGCGAACTTAGTCAGTCGTATCGTCGGTCGGTGCGTCGGGTCCGTTCTTTTTGATTGACTCGATGGCGTTCTTAGCGGCGGACTTGGTGGTATAGCCTTCCGTCCAGAACATGGTTTCGCCGTTGTACGAGAAATAGGCGACGAACTCGCCCTTCTTATTCTTTTTGATTTCGAACTTGTGAGCCATAGCGGGTCTCCTTCTGCGCAAAAAACCGAAGTTCTATTTCGCGCGTAAAGGGAAAAGCGTCAAGCGTTCCGACGTTGCCCCTTGATGTTATCCAATCTTGAGTTCGCTCTAGCGATTGATTTTTCCGTTTTGGATACTGATGTGAGCGTCGGTGACCGGCGCGGAGCTGTGCGATGAGCGCAGCGCCGGGTCACTACGACGCGGGTTGAAATTGCGAGCATATTCGGCGGGCGTCAACCAGCCGATCCGGGAATGTGGTCGTTGGGTGTTGTAATCCGTCTTCCAGGTTTGAAGTACCGCTCTGGCATGAGCCAAAGACGTGAAGAGCGTCTCGTTGAGCAGCTCATCCCTCAGACGCCCATTGAAGCTTTCCACGAATGCGTTCTGGTTCGGCTTGCCCGGTGCGATATAGTGCCAGCCCACCCGGCTGGAATCTGCCCAGGACAGGATGGCGTTGCTGGTAAACTCCGTTCCATTATCGCTGACGATCATCTTCGGTCGACCACGTTCGGCAATGATCCGATCGAGTTCGCGCGCAACACGGCCACCTGACAGCGAGGTATCGACGGTGAGCGTCAGGCATTCCCTGGAACAATCATCGACGACACACAAGATGGCCTAATGACAACGTCGGTGTGATTTTGGCCAAACCCGAAGAACGGTTAGTGAACATTGATGCGTTCCACGCTGTCGCGGCGTCGGGCTTTTGCGGCCAGTCGGCTGATGGTTGCTCTGTGAACGCGGAACAAACGAGCCAGGTCGGCGGCCGAGCGTCCGGCATTCAGCATGTCCAAAATCTCTCGCTGCTGGGCGGGGGAGAGCTTAGGTGGCTGGCCTCCGCCATTGCCCCTGGCGCGTGCGGCTTCTTGGCCCTCTGCTGTTCGAGTGCGAAGCTTTGCGCGTTCAAAGTTGCCAATGGACTGCACCATTTGCATCAGCTTACGACCAGAATCCCCCGATGTGTCAGTACCTTCTTTCAGTGACTGGAAGTAAGCCCCGCAGTTGTCGATTTTGTCGAGAATACCAAACAGATCTCCGAGTGAACTCGCGATCCGATCCAGCGCCGTGACGACAACGACGTCTTCAGGGCGCAGTTCGTCGAACATCTGCTTGAGCTGCGGGCGGTCCCAACGGCCACCGGTCGAGGTTTCATTGAAGATTTTTTCACACCCGGCGGCGTTCAGGGCGTCGATCTGCTCGACAGCGTCCTGGACCTCGGATTTTAAGACGCGTGCGTAACCGATCAACATGCACAACCCTGTTGCATAACCTGCTCATTGCGCAACAGGGTTCCGCACGCGGCCAATGGTTCGGACGTCCGCCCATGACTTTTTAGGAAAAATCTCGTAACATACTGATATAGTTTATTATATTTCCCATAACATATATTATGCGGCGTTTTCAACGAGCCGTGGCCGATGGGCGCCAATGCGCCGCCGCACGACCTGCGGTCAGGCAAGTTTGTTGGTGTTTTGTGCGTCATGCGGCAAGCCTCCGGTCAAAATCGATGCGCTGCTCCAGGTCGAGTTCGAACTGGCCATATGGGTTCACGTGAAGGTAAATCAGCGGCGTCAGACCCCGCCAGTCTTCCTCGGTCATGCGACGTGACCAGGCCGGTTCCTGTAGCACCTTTTGCAGCATCAGGGTGTTCACGTACACCAAGCTGTTCTGGAGCAACTGTAGCGCCAAAACGGACAGCTCCTGATCTTCCATGCGGTTGGAGCTGATCTCGCCCCCCTTCCCGAAATAGATGAAGCCGTTAGCGCTATTCCAGTTCTCGACCACGTTGAGGCCGGCATTGATCTCACGCCGGTATGGCTCTTCCGCAAGATAGCGACACAGGAAGATCGTCTTGATGGCCTTTCCGAGTTCAGCCAGCGCACGGTATGTCGGGTGCTGAACATTGGCACGCGTAAAACGGCGCAACAGGGCCTCAGGCTCGGCCGTGCGATGGCGCAGGGCTGCGGTATATTTGACGATCTCGTCATACTGCTGGCGGATCAGGTCCCAATCGATCGCGCGGGTCAGTATGGGCGTCAGGGTACCGAGCGTATCCTTGTAAGCCACGTCCGGTAGGTACAACCGCTGCCGGGAAATAGCCTTCAAACGCGGGGCCAGCTCGAAGCCAAGCATTCGGCAGAAAGCGAAGGCTACCTCGCTCTGGCCATGGCTGTCGACGAACTGGCTTTTGACCTCGGCATCGGTGCAATGGCGCAGGACGCCTTCGATCATCGCAGCGACTTCCGACGACGAACAGCGTTTCAACTGAGAATGGATGCAGGCGGCCTTTCGCTCGACATGCCAATAGATCATGACGCCACGGCCACCATAGCGCACATGCCATTCGGTCATCAGGTTCTGATCCCAGGCACCGAACTTCTTGGAGTCCGAAGCGCATGAAGCGGTGCCTCCCCCCATATACTCGGAAGCCTGTGAGCGAGGATGGCATTGGTTACCAAAGCGTTCGCATCTCGCAGCCCTTCCCTGCTCAGGAACCGTCGCTCAACGTGCAAGAGTTCAGGGTAGCTGACGCCGTCATAGCCACTGCAAACCCGCTTCAGACCCGCGTTGGTGCCGAGAGCGTAAAGGCTCAATAGCAGACGTTTGTGCAGATCACCCTCGCTGAGAATGACCCGATCGCCAAATGTCGTGAACGCCTTCAGCATGCCGGTCCTCAAGGCGGTTTCCTTCAGGACGTCCAGGAGGCCGGTACCGGTCCAGCGCTTGTCGATTTCGGCTTTTAGGGCCACGAGATTGGGCGGCTCAGAAAGCGGCGCAAGAGGCGTCACAGATATCCGCTTTTCGCCAGTGGTGCGCAGACGAACCAGAGATTGTCGTGGCAGTGCGATATTCAACCGTCCAAGGGCTGCGGCCATATCGGCTTTGACCTGCTCAACAAAATCCGTGGCATTGGCCGGCTGGGCCAGCTCCTGGTAATATTCGGAACGGCGGGTCTCGAAATCCTTCGGAACGTCATCGTCGGGGTTGCGGTAACGATCGGCACCGACGACCCAGATCTCCTTGCAACGAAGCCGGTCACGCAGGGCAAGCAGAACACAGACCTCGTAGTCGATCCGGTCAACCCGCCACCCGGTGGCGGTCGTCTCCACGATCAGATCCCGCCATTTCGCCGGGACAATGCCGTCGATCGGTAGCCCGTCTCCCGAGCGAATGACGCGGCGCATCGGCTCTTCGTTCAGCGCGCCTTTAAGCCAGGCCAGTGCCGTCAGGACAGGATGGGCCTGCACGTTATTGCATCGGAACTCCAGGGCGTCGAGCATGTGCGGCAACAGACGCCGATAATGGCCGCCGTATGACGCCCTCAGAGCCTTCTGGACCTGTTCGTGATAGGTGCCGCCCTCTTCATACTCGGCGACGACGGCTTCCAGCCGTTCCTGGCTAGCGACCGCGAAAACGACATCACGAACCTTGCCGTCGGGATTGGCCAGCGCCGCCTTCGCGATCTTGAACAGCATCCGGTCCTTATGGTGAACTCGCGTCAGGTCGCGTGTCATACGCCCCATGACCTTGCGTTGTGCCTTTTTGTGCATCTTGTGCACAGTCTCAATCAACAGATCGACAAGGGCGTCAGTAGTGCCCGCCTCGCGGTCAGCCAGGAAAATAGCATATAGGCCGAGCCGTCTGGAACGTGGATGCCGCCGCATCTCCCATGCAGCTTCTCGGCTGACGCGACGCCGCAACGGCTCAAGACATGCCCCATCGGCCTCGCTGAGAATGGAGCGCGGCAACTGCAGACTCCGAATAAATGCCAGCCTGTCGGCCATGCGGACCAGATTTTCCAATCCTGCCCGGCCAGGGTCCGCCTTAAGGTCGTCGAACCCGCAATGCTTGTCGGCGTCAACCAGTGACGTCTCCAGCTTCTCCACCGCTTCCGGCGAAAGCGAAGCGGTGATCCTGTCAAACAAGCCAACTTCGAAATCACGACGCAATGATCTGACCAGCCGGTCGAGTTCAGCCTTGGTAGGCGGGCGAAAGCCCTTGTCTCGACACCAGGTTTCAGCATGATCTAAGACGGCCGAGGTCGATTGCGTGCCAACAAAGGCGGTCAACCAGTGCCGCAAAGCCTCGCGTGCCTCTGGTGACAACCGCGGCGTATCCGCCAATTTCAGAATCTCATCGCGGTGGCGACGGCCGCTCCTGCCCTCCCAGTCATAGCCCAGAACATCAGTTATTGGTCTACCGAGAACGGCTGCAAGAATCTCTATGGTTTCGACCGGGACCTCTCGCGCCGTCTCGAAGAATCGGCCATGCTGGCGATACATTCTGAGTTGGATGGCAAATCCCAGTCTCTGTACGGCTGGCTTCGCCCTTACCAACTCCAACTCTTCAAGCGACAAATTCCACGCAGATGACATAGACGCCTCCGGAGGACCAGGGTCAATTCTGACGATACACTGCGCCCATATTGTGCAACCGTCAACAGCAACAGATTTGTTCGCTAAAAGTTCTTCGAGTTGGCCAAAATCCCAGCGACGTTGTCATTGGGCCGTCTTAGCAAGATGGCTCAGGCCAGCCCTGGTCGCACGCGCCGTCAGTTACAGCAAACAGCTATCTGGCATTTCCGGGAGGACACTTTCGCGTTGGCGCTGGCTAAACTGATCGAGGCCCAGCATGGGGACGCGTTCGCTACGGTTTTTGGCTCACCCACGATCTCCTCTTCCGACGGGCAGCATATCTTTCTAGGGGCGGCCGCCGAAAACGCTGGCGAAGTGAATGCCCATTACGGCCGAGATCCGATCATCAAACTCTACACGGCGATCAGCGGCCGCTATGCGCCCTATCACACCCGTGTCATGGCCGCGACCGCGAGCGAGGCGCTGCATGTGCTCGATGCCCTTCTCGAAACGCCTACGGGTCAGGCCGTCACGCGCCACCACGTCGATGGCGGCGGCGTCAACGATCTCGTCTTCGCGACCTGCCACCTCTTAGGCTATGCCTTCAACCCGCGTATTCCCAATCTCGATGGCCGCTGCCTTTACGGCTTTCGACCGGCGAAAGACTATGGCGTTCTTCACGATGTGATGGGTGATCGTCTCGATGCCAGCCAGATCGCCCCTTACTGGGATGACATCCTGCATATGATGACGTCGTTGCGCACCCGGACCGTATCGTCGTCTCTTCTGTTGAAGCGACTGAGTTCCGCGCCCAAGCGGCAAGGCCTGAGCAATGCGATGAGGGTGTTGGGCCGAATCGAGCGCACGCTATTCACCCTGCAGTGGATCAACGACAAGGACCTCCGCAAACAAACGACCGCAGAATTGAACAAGGGTGAGGCCCGTAACGCCCTCGTCAGGGCCGTCAACCTTCATCGTCTTGGCCGGTTTCGCGATCGCAGCCAGGAGAACTTGTCCATTAGGGCGTCGGCGCTGAACCTCGTGGTGACGGCCATCATCTACTGGAACAGCGTTCATATGGGCCGTGCCGTCGCTGCACTGCGCGACCGTGGGCAGCACGTTCCCGATGAATGGCTGTCGACACTCTCCCCTCTCGGTTGGGAGCACATCAACCTCACCGGGGACTACATCTGGGAGGACGAACCGGCGCTCGATGATGAAGGCTTCAGGCCCATTCCGTTCCTACCGTAATCCCGTGTCCCTTTAATGTTCAGAGGCCTACTTGAATTGCCGTCTCGATGGTTAGCGTCAGTCCTAACCGGTCAGCTCCAGCACCCACAGCTCGTAGCACTCCCTCAAGGAGAAAGTTTGCGTTGCGCGGAGGTATTGTCTCAGGTGGCTCAACTGACCGGGGTGCATAAGTTGTGGGAACCGGAAGAACCATAGGGTTTAGGAAGCGATCGATCTTCTTTTTTGCCAGCTTGAGCCCTGTTTGAACCGTGCCGCTTCGCGGATACGGCCTAATCGGGCGCCGTAGGCTTCGGGGGTCTCGACACTTGGCAGTTTCTTACGGTCAGCGATCTTCATTATGGGCTTGTTTCCAATCCTTGATCAAAACCAGCAAAGATATTATCAAGGTCAAGCCTCACACATATCTGACTAACCTATTGATTTTAAACGCCTAATAAAGGTTATGGGAAATATAATGAGCTATATCAATATGTTAGGAGATTTCCCCCAAAAAGTCATGGGCGGACGTCCGAACCATTGGACGCGTGCGGAACCCTGTTGCGCAATGAGCAGGTTATGCAACAGGGTTGTGCATGCTGATCGGTTACGCACGCGTCTTTAAATCCGAGGTCCAGGACACTGTCGAGCAGATCGACACCCTGAACGCCGCCGGGTGTGAGAAAATCTTCAATGAAACCTCGACCGGTGGCCGTTGGGACCGCCCGCAGCTCAAGCAGATGTTCGACGAACTGCGCCCTGAAGACGTCGTTGTCGTCACGGCGCTGGATCGGATCGCGAGTTCACTCGGAGATCTGTTTGGTATTCTCGACAAAATCGATAACTGCGGGGCTTACTTCCGGTCACTGAAAGAAGGTACTGACACATCGGGGGATTCTGGTCGTAAGCTGATGCAAATGGTGCAGTCCATCGGCAACTTTGAACGCGCGAAGCTTCGCACTCGAACAGCCGAGGGCCAGGAAGCCGCACGCGCCAGGGGCAATGGCGGAGGCCAGCCGCCCAAGCTCTCCCCCGCCCAGCAGCGAGAGATTTTGGACATGCTGAATGCCGGACGCTCGGCCGCCGACCTGGCTCGTTTGTTCCGCGTTCACAGAGCAACCATCAGCCGACTGGCCGCAAAAGCCAAACGCCGCGACAGCGTTGGACTTATCGATGTTCGCTAAATGTTCTTTGAGTTGGCCAAAATCCCAGCGACGTTGTCATTGGGCCTATTAAATCCAAGAGCCGCTGAGGAGCGGGTTTGACGCTCTACACAGGTAACGAAAGCCCGATTTCTGTTATTCTGGCTTTCCGTAATGCCGGATTGCCAGATAGACCGAAACTTGCTACCGCAAGATGTCCGATTCATTTGCAGGTGACAGAAAATGGCAAAGGCGCCGGTAAAATCACCGCCCGAGCGGTCACGCCCCTACCGGCCCCACAAGCTGGAAACCCTGAATTTCAAGGTCACGGACGACTTCAAGAAGGCGTTTAAGGGTTACGCTGTCGCTCAAGGCATCAGCATGGTCGAGCTGTTGCGTGAAGGTTTCGAGCTCAGCAAGGCGCGTCGCACAAAATGAAGGATGCCCCGGCCACATGGCTGAAGACGTTGAACCAGGCGGACGTCGAGGTCGAAGGCCTTGTGCGGACCCTGGATTATGACCCAACCGGCCGACCGCCAGAAGAAGTCGTCATCATGGAAAAGGCGGCGTCCTACGGCGCCCATGCGGTCTTTTTCGAAGCCGGCGCCGGCGATAAGCCCGGTGTCGCACAGGCTTTAGTTTTTCTGTCTGACGGCCCCGCTGACGATCCCGAATTTGCCGCCCTTCACAAGCGTTTATGGAGTTGGGGCGGCGTCCCTCTGGTCTATCGGCGTACGCGGGGTTTGGTTCAACTGTTTCGGTGCGCACATCGGCCCGACTTCATTTCGTCCGACGGCGATCTGGTGTGCAATCCGGTCAAGTCGCTGAACCTGGCGGCACGCATCACGAGCCGGGAGGCATGGTGGGATGCGCTTCGCCTTAGAAACGGCACGCTCTGGGACGACCCGGCTGCGTGCAAGCTACTGTTGTCGGCAGGCAAGTCAGCCCACCGTCAACTCGTGGCGGCCGTCGCGGATCTGCATAGCCGGTTGAAGAAAAGCGCCTTGCTCAATCCCGGCCTTCGGCGGCGGCTGCTGATTTTGTCTCTCCTGATTGCTTACCTGGAGGAGCGAGGCGCACTGCCAGCGGATTTCTTCGGACAATTCAAACCGGACGCGACCCGCTTCTTCCATGTGCTGGCTGACGGCACTGCCCTAGTGAACATGTTGTCCGTTCTCGAGACACGGTTCAACGGCCATGTGTTTTCGCTCAACGACGAGGACCGGGCGACGCTTGCGCGCAGTTCAGAACTGGACGGTTTTAGCCACCTCATAGAGGCGCGCCAGGATGTCGGCGGACAATTAAGTCTTTGGGCACTCTACTCCTTCCGCGATCTGCCGGTTGAGGTCATCAGTCATATCTATCAGCTGTTCGTCACTGATACGGACAGCTCGGTCTACACGCCGCCCTCGCTGGTACGGCTGATGCTTGACGAGGCCTTAAGCTGGTCGCGCCTTGATCGCCTGATCGCGCGTGACGAGGTGGTTCTGGACCCGGCTTGCGGATCGGGGGTTTTCCTGGTTGAAGCCTATAAGCGCCTTGTGCTGCATTGGCGCAGCCGCCATGACTGGCAGAAGCCGGGCGTGCACGTGCTGAAAGCGCTGATCGACAAGGTGCGCGGCGTCGACCTTGAGGATGGCGCGATCGAACTGGCAGCTTTCAGCCTGTGCCTAGCACTGTGCGATTCCCTGGAGCCGGAAGATATTCGGGCCAGCGTACAGCTTTTCCCAAAGTTGGCGGGCCGCACCTTGATTGCCTCCTGCTTTTTTACGGCGAAGGCAAAGGGTTTGATCGAAGGGCCGGTCGGCGTCGTGGTGGGCAATCCGCCGTTCGAATCGGCGTTGAAGACGCCGGGTGCACAGGACAGTTATGCGCGTTATGTGAAGGACAACGGCGCCCTGGCGGACAAGCAGGTCGCTTATCTGTTTCTACACGAGGCAATGGAATTGCTCGCGCCGGGCGGCATTCTGTCTATGCTGCAGCAATACAATTTGATCTATAATATGAGTTCGGCCCCGGTACGGCAGGCTTTCCTGAAACGCTGGGATGTGCGCGAGATATTGGATTTCATTTCAATCCGGGGACTGTTTTCCAAAGGTGGGGCGGATACCAAGATCGTCGCCGTGGTGGCCGAGGCTGCCCAAGCGCCGGCGAATCGCAAAATTCTGCACGCAGTCTTCAGGCGGAGCGGCCGCGCCGATGCTGAACAGGGCTTCGATATCGACTATTACGATCTGCACTGGATACCGCGGCAGACCCTGCTTGACGAAAGCGGTCCGGAAGTTTGGCGGGCGAACCTGTTGGGTGGCGCTCGAACCTATTCTCTCGTCAAACGCCTGAAGATGTTCCGCTCATTGAAGGCACATGCCGAAACCGAGGGCTGGTTCGTACGCGAGGGGTTTGTTGAGGGGCAGAAGGGCATATCACGGCCCGCTCAGCATCTGGCCGGCAAACCCTTGTTGCCGTCGGAGGCACTGACACTGAACGGAATCGACCGGCAACGGATCACGGTTGTGGGCGATCAGCCGATCGAGGGCCCGAGGTCGGCGGAGCTGTTTACCCCCCCCATGCTGCTAATCCGGGAGCAGGAAGACCTGCCGCACGCGGTTTGGACGGAGAGTTATCTGACCTACAAAAACCAAATCGTCGGTTTTTCCCAGGCACCGCGCGGGGATCTGGTCGCAGTCGACCGCTGGCTGACGACCCACAGTGTCGCCCTACGCGCCTATCTTGCTGGCGTGAGCGGAAAGATGTTCACCCAAAAGGCGACGACGGTCGCCGGCGCCGATATCCTAAGCCTGCCCTATCCGGAAGACGGCAACCTCGATCTTAGCGAGAACGAAAACATCGTCGCGGCCGACATTGTCGATTATTATCGCGAGTACGTGCGACGAGGCGAAGGTTCTCAATTGTTGCAGAAAGACGCTTCCGGCGCATTGGCGAGTTTTGCCAAGTGCTTTACTGGACAGATCAACGGGCTATACAAGAACAATCCACTAGTCGCGTTGAAAGCACGCAGGTGGCCGGGGGTTATCTGCCTTCCGTTTGCATTTGGTGGCGGCATTGTTGATTGGGACGGCGACAGCGATCAGGATTTCCGACAGCGGATCGACGTCCTGCTGAGGGACCAACGGCAATCGTCCCTCAGCATCACGCGGATCGCTCGTATCTATGATGGCCGCTTCCTCTTTTTACTGAAACCCGACCGGCTGCGGTACTGGATAAAGAGCATCGCTCTGCGCGACGCGGATGACGTGTTGGCCGATCTTCGGACCCAAGGCTTCTGATGCTGGCGGACACTGACGGAAGTGAAATTCAATCGGGAGGACTGGCGCTGGGGATATTCAAGCCCGGCACCTGGCTCGACGAACTCGTAGGCTTTATCGCCGAACAATTGCCGGCATGGCGCGACCGGCCAGGACGGCGTGAAGCTCACGCCGAAACGGTCCTAACTTCCCAGCTTTGTGCGCATCTGAACGGCGTCGCCCGCAAGACGCCTGGATGGGACAATCTACAGTTTCGCGTGGAAGAACCGGATGAGACGGTACGTTCGCGCCGGATTGATCTTGTTCCGGCGCCCGCTGGTGACGTGATCTGGGTGGATGGCCGTCGCCATGACGATTTCGACACGCTTCTGCCCATTGAATGCAAACGCCTCCCTACGCCCAAGGCCGCACATCGGGACAAGCGGGAATATCTCCGTACCAGCGGTTCGACAACCGGCGGCATTCAGCGTTTCAAGGCAGGTCTGCACGGTGCGGGGCATTCTCGGGCACTGATGATAGGCTATGTACAATCGGGCGATTTGGCCTATTGGGTACAACGGCTTGACAGATGGATCCGAGCCTTTGTCCGCTCGAAACTTGCCGGGTGGACCGCAGCCGATCGCCTGAGGCTTGCCTCTCTGGACGTTGCGGCTGGCCACGCCACCCTCACCTCAAGTCACGTACGCGGCGGCGGGCTCGCCGATATCGCGTTGCAGCACTTGTGGATAGACATGGTCGGCACGGACGGATGATAGATTTTGGAGCTTGAAAGTATCTCGTTGAAGTGGCTCCAAGGAAACGCGCTTTGCCGATAACTCGGCAGAACTTGGCCTTCTGCTTACTTTATTTTTGACCCTCAATTCGACGATAATACCTGTGCTAAACCTATTTTCGCGACCACTTTACATAATTGGCAACGGCTTCGACCTGCACCATGGCATCCCTTCGTCCTACTGGCAGTTTGGGCGTTATGTGGAGGCAAATGACCGATCGACTTATGAGCGAGTTGAACGCTGTTTTGCGCTGGACGACAGCTTCTGGAATGAGTTCGAAGAGCGGCTTGCTGCGCTCGACACAGATACCATTGTCGATGAAGCGGAGAATTTCCTAGTCGGCTACGGCGCGGAAGACTGGAGCGACGCCTACCACCACGACTACCAGTACGAAATTGAACAAGCTGTCGACGCCATATCCGTGACGCTGCGTGAGCGGTTCGCGGAATGGATTAGACAACTCCCCGTCCCGACGCAATTGACGCCAGGCAGGCGCCTGAGTTTAGATCCGTCTGCTCGCTTCCTAAACTTCAACTACACGTCGACTCTGCAGCGGCTCTATGGCATTCCCGAGGGCAATATTTTGCACATTCATGGCTCAGCGTCGGACCCGACCTCAAGCCTTGTGCTCGGCCACGGCTGGGAACCTGACCCCAAGCCTGATCCTTATCGCCGGTATCAGAACCCAGAGGATGCGGACATTCGGGTCGTGCAGGGTCAGGAATTAATTGACGATTATTTTCAACGCACATTTAAGCCTACGGCTCGGATCATTGAAGACCGCCACCTCTATTTCAGCCAACTCGCCGACGTAACTGAAATTCTTGTCATGGGCCACTCCCTTGCAGAGGTTGACCATCCCTACTTCGAAGAAATACTGAGATACATCGATGTGGAGCGCGTACACTGGAAGGTAAGTATCTTCGGCAGTGACGAGGGGTCAAAGCGTCTTGCCATGGAAAACTTCGGCATAAGCCCGAGCCAGCTGGAATTCCTGCCACTGAGCGCGTTTTAAACTTAGCTTTGGTCAACAACAAAAAGCCCACCTCTGCGGCAGCTAAATCCGCGTGCCAAATCCAACCTTCTACTTTCCGTTGCCCCCGTGCAGATTAGGGTTTCACAGGTTGCGTCGCGTGCTAGACCAGAACGGACAGTCGGCACAAGATTAACTGCAGAGGCTGAGCGAGCCCCTCAAGCTCTGGCGGAGCTCATCCTGATTCAACTCCTCCTACACGGCATGCGCAATGGATATCGAAAAACAAAACCTGGATCCTGCGCAGCTCGCGCGAATTGAGGCCGTTCACCGCGGCTTTCTCTATCAACATCTGTATGTTGCAGCTTGCCTGTTCCAAGCTGGAATTTCTGGCGTGACCCATGTTGTCGTCGAGAATGACGAAGATCTCGAACTCGTGCTTTCTGGTAAGCGCATATATGCGCAAATCAAAACTAGAAGTTCGCCCATCGTCCTTAGTGATATCAGCGGAGCGCTTGGACGCTTTGATGCACTCCGGGCCGAACATGTCGCGGGCCACCGAACTGGTACAGCCGAATTCGCGATCGTGTCGAACTCGCCGCCGGGACCGGAGTTATCAAAGCGCATCGCAAATACGAGCTGGCCAGCAGATGTTGCCTTCATCTGTCCGGGCAAACCGCCGACTGACAAATCGGGACTGCCAAGGGCTTGGAAAAACATTTCCGAAGGTATGTTCGCGTGTCGGATGGCAGCAAACGACCTGCCGTTCGCCACGCTGGCTCCAGAAACCCTTGTCTGGAAACTCGCCGGACGCATTTTGGCCGCGGCTGCCGGCATTGATCCGTATAGCGACCACACGTTCATAGTTCAGGATTTGCCCGCGCTTTTTGAACAGCTGATAATTCAGTTGCAAGACTTCCCCGCTCCCCCTCTCAATTACCGCGTTCAAGATCAGGAACCGGCGTTGGTTTCCAACCACCGTGTGCGGCTCATTACTGGTTTCTCGGGTGCCGGTAAGACGTCCTGGGCAGCAGAGACGGCCCTCCACACAAGCGATCGGCTGGCATATTACGATGTCT